>NZ_BAAGZM010000382.1:0-4168 GCF_054778495.1 Hymenobacter agri | reverse complement strand
GCCCACGGCGGCCTCTACGGCGGCGGCGGCAGCCGCAGTGGCGCAGGCAGCCAACCCCGTGGCCGGCCCCTACCGCTACGATACGCGCTTCATGATTGATAATGTGTCGAGTGCGCTCTACGTCGACCCGCTGCTGGGCATGGGGCTGCAGTTTAAAGCGGTGCTCACCGACGCGCTCGAAAACCAGCGGCTCGAAGCCAGCCTGTTTGGCTTGTTCGACCTGCGCACCAGCAACATGCGGCTGGCTTACACCAACCTCACGCGCCGCTACGACTGGGGCCTGGCTTATCAGAAACAGGCGTACTTCTTCGATGCAGGCAATTTTGGCCTGCGCTACGGCCGCCACGAATTTGCTCCGACCATCGGCTACCCGCTCACGCACAACCTGAGCGTGCGCGGCGGCCCGCGCTTCATGAACATCACCCGCACGGTAATTGGCGACGTGTCGACCGACTTTGACCAGTCGTTCAACTACGCCGGCGTGAATGCCGAGCTGGTGTTCGACAACACTTTGGTTACCGGCGTGAACATGATGCACGGCACCCGCATGAAGGCCAGCCTGCTCCAACTGAAAAACCTGAACGACGGCGGCCTGAGCTACGGCAAATTCGTCATCGACCTGCGCCACTACCAGAAGATAAGCCGCTCGCTGGTGTGGGCCAACCGCGCCAGCTACGGCCAGTTTTTCGGCCCCCGGGCGCAGGTATTCCGCCTGGGCGGGATGGATGACTGGCTGAATGCCGGCTATGCCGACTCCCGCTTCCTGCCCAATTACAGCGATGTCGACCAAGTGTTCGGGCAGGAATTTGTCACCAACCTGCGCGGCTTCGACTACGGTGCCCGCAATGGCCCGCGGTATGTGGTATTCAACAGCGAGCTGCGCTTTCCAATTGTGCAGTATTTCGCCCGACGGCCCATCTATTCGGGCTTTTTCCGCAACCTGCAGCTCACCGGCTTCGCCGATGCCGGCACGGCCTACTCGGGCAACAACCCGTTCAGCACCGATAACTCGGCCAATACCCGCCAGCGCGAGTACAGCCAATATTTCTCGGCTACAGTTGTCAATTTTCGCAACCCGTTCCTTATCGGCTACGGCGCGGGCATCCGCACCTCGCTGCTGGGCTTCTACGGCAAAGCCGACGTAGCCTGGGGCCAAGAGAATTACGTGACGACCAAGCCGCACTACTACTTCACGCTGGGCTACGATTTCTAGCCCAGCCATTGGCCACCTGCCCACGGCCTGCTGCACCCGGTGCGGCAGGCCGTGGTGTTTATATGCATCCGGGGTAGGTTCGGGCGTATCTTTGCAGCCCGAAACTGAATTTATCTCCGTGCTGCTCCGCGAAATATCCACCCTGCTAGCCAAAGACTTCCGCCTCGAATGGCGGCAGCGCGCGGCGCTGGGGGGGCTGCTGCTGTACGTGGGCAGCACGGTGTTCGTGTGCTTCCTGAGCTTCAGCCTGCGCGGCGGCACGCCCCCGCCCCCGGCCTGGAACGCCCTACTGTGGGTGATTCTGCTGTTTGCGGCCCTGAACGCCGTGGCCAAAGGCTTCATGCAGGAAAGCCCCGGCCAGCGCCTGTACTACTACACCCTGGTGCGCCCGCAGGCCGTCATTCTGGCTAAGATGCTGTACAACACGCTCTTGCTGATGGCGGTGGCGCTGCTGGGGCTGTTTCTCTATACCGTATTTCTGGGCAACCCCATTCAGGATGCGCCGCTGTTTGTGGCCAACCTGCTGCTGGGCGCGGTAGGCTTTGCCACCACGCTCACGCTGGTGTCGGGCATTGCGGCCAAGGCAGGTGGCAACGGAGCGACGCTCATGGCCATTCTCGGCTTCCCGCTGATGGTGCCCATGCTGCTGCTGCTTATTAAAGTGAGTAAGAATGCACTCGATGGCCTCGACCGCGGCCTGAGTCAGCAGTCGCTGCTTACGCTGCTGGCCCTGAACATGATAGTGGGCGCGACTTCGTACGTGCTGTTCCCGTTTCTGTGGCGCGACTAACTGACTATTAACTGATTATCTATGAGTACAGCGGCAATTATCGGCAGTGTGTCGGGCATCGTGATGACGGTGGGCGGCGTGTGGGGCGGGCAGCGCCTGGTGGAGCAGCGCGGCGGCGGCGTGCTTTGGAAAAGCCTGGCCGTACTGCTGATTGTGGGCGCCACGGTAGCCGGCTTCCTGAGCCCGGTGCCGGCCCTGCCCATCGTGAACGAGAGCATTCGCAACCTGTTTTTCCACGTGCCCATGTGGTTTGCCATGATTATGGTGCTGCTGGTGTCGGTGTGGTATTCGATTCGCTACCTGCGCGAACCCTCGGCCCGGCTCGACGTGCTGGCCCACGAGTCGGCCAAAACCGGCATTGCGCTGGGCCTGCTGGGCTTGGCCAGCTGCAGCTTGTGGGCGCGCTACACCTGGGGCGCATGGTGGACGCCCGACCCGCGCCTGAACGGCGCGGCCGTGGCCATGCTCATTTATGGGGCTTATTTGGTGCTACGCGGCTCGTTTCAGGATGAGCAGCAGCGGGCCCGGGTATCGGCCATCTACAACATTTTCGCCTTTGCGGCGGCTATTCCGCTGCTGTTTGTGCTGCCCCGCCTGAGCGGCCCCTCGCTGCACCCGGGCCAGACCGGCAACCCCGGCTTCAACCAGTACGACCTCGACAATACCATGCGCAAGGTGTTCTACCCGGCCGTGATTGGCTGGATTCTATTCGCCTTCTGGGTCGCGCAGGTGAGCAGCCGCTACGTTTTCCTGAAACTGAAACATGATGAAAAATAAGCTTTCTGCCCGCTCGCTGGGCCGCTTCTGCCTGATGCTGTTGCCGCTGCTACTGCTGGCCCCGCTGGCTTTCGCCCAAACGCCCGTGGCCGACCCGGCCATGGCCGACGACCTGCGCGCCAGCGGCAAAATCTACGTGGTGGTGGCCGTGGTGGCCGTCATCGTGGCCGGCCTGCTGGCCTACCTCATCTCGCTCGACCGCAAGGTGAGCCGCCTCGAAAAGGAAATTAAAGGCTAGCCGGCACCCAAGTGCCGTCCCGATTGTTACGCAGACCAGCCTCACGCGGAAACACAAAACCTCCGTTGAATCTGTTGAAATCCGTTAAATCTGTGGTTTTATGAAGAAGACGCACCTATTCATCGTCGCCATTATTGCAGTGGCGGCCGCCATCATCCTCAGCACTACCGCCGATGCCAGCGTGTACGTAGGCTTCGGCGAGGCCCGCGAGCGGGCCGCCGAGGGCAATACCACCAAAGTGCACGTAGTAGGTAAGCTGCCTCGCGACGCGGCCAAGCACCCCATCGGCCTCGAATACGACCCGATGACGGACCCCAACTACTTCGCCTTCACGCTGGTCGACACCACACAGCTGGCCCAGCGCGTAGTGTACAACAACCCCAAGCCCCAGGACTTTGAAACGTCGGAGCAAGTGGTGATTACCGGCTGCATGAAGGGCGACGTGTTCATGGCCGACCAGATTCTGCTGAAGTGCCCCAGCAAATACGTGAAGAAGGATTTGAAGGGCGCCACGGCTTCGGTCAACTAATTGTTGGCTAGCGCACCCTTTTGGCAGCACCCGGTTTCTACGATGCTTCGTCGCGTCGGAAACCGGGTGCTGTTTTTATTTGCGCTAGCCGCGTTAGCCATTTCGCCGGCCCGGGCTCAGGTCGCCAACGACAATATTGAAAACCGCCGGGTGCTGCAGCTGGAAGAAACCATCAGCTCCAATACCACGGGCTGCACCGTGCAGCGCAGCTGCGTGGATGAGCGCCTGACCGGCAAGTGCATCGAATACCACAACGACCAGTGGTTTGCGTTCACGCCGAAAACCGCCGGGCGCTACTTTGTGAACATCGGCGGGCAGAAGTGCCGCGACGTGCGCGGCGTGCAGTTGGTGGTGCTCACCGGCCAGCCCTGCCAGCCTGCTACCTACCGTATTCTCAGCTGCACCTCGCTCGGCACGCAGGACGACGTGTTTGTGACGCTGGACTCGCTGCGCGCCGGCCAGCCCTACCTGCTCGATGTTGATGGTTATCTCAAGGACTTCTGCCAGTTCACGCTGCAGGTGAGCCGCACGGCGACGGGCATGCCCGTCAGCTACTTTCCGCCCAGCCCCACGCGGGTGCTGCCCACCGCCAGCCGCGTGGCGGCCCTGAGCTGGACGCTG
>NZ_BAAGZM010000381.1:0-4170 GCF_054778495.1 Hymenobacter agri | reverse complement strand
CCTTCGGGCGGGAAGGGCGGCACGGCGGGCGCGGCCTCGCGCAGGGTGCCGGTGAGGGCGGCGATGTTGGAGGAGAGAATGTGGTTCAGCACCACGAATTCGTGGGTTTCGGTGGGGTGGTGCTGCTTGCTTTTGGGCTCGGTGAGCATGCGCTGGAAAGCCGCCGCGAGGTTGGCCCCGCTCACGTACACGTTTTTGCGCAGCAGGCGGTACTCGTGTGGCGGCAGCGGGCGACCGGCTAGGCGGTCGGCCAGCTGGCGCAGGTAGGCCAGGTTGGCGCGCAGGGCGGCGGCCATGTAGTCGGTGAGGCCATCCGATTCCCAGCTCGGAAACAGCAGCCAGCCGGCCCCGAAGGCAATGCCGCAGCCCACCAGCGTGTCGAGTATCCGCTCCTGCGCCACGCCCAGAAAGCCCAGCCCCAGGAACCGGAACATGATGAGCAGATACGCCGTGAGGAACACCACCGTGACGAGGTATTTGGTGCGCTGAAAGCTGTAGGCCACCACCATGAACACCACCAGAATGGCAAACCGGGCTTCCGTCCAGGGCACGGCCCAGAGCACGGCCCCACCCAGCGCGCCGCCCACCAGCGTGCCCACAATGCGCTCGGTGTTGCGCTGGCGCGTGAGGCTGAAGCCGGGCTTGAGCATGATGGTGACGGTCATCAGAATCCAGTAGTTGTGCTGGCCGTGCCAGAGGGTTTCGGCCACGCCGAAGGCCACGAGGCAGGCCACCGTCATGCGCACGGCATGGCGGAACACGGCCGAGCTCATGGTGAGGTTCTGAACGAAGGTGCGCAGCTCGATTTCCTGGTGGGCCACGAAGCGGGTGTGCTCGGCGGCCCGGCTGGCGGCGGGCACGGCGGCCGTCAGGGCCTCATCGAAGAAGCGGCGGATGTTGCCCACGCGCCGGATGATGTCGCGCAGGTTCACCAGAATTTTCTTGAGCACCCGGGTATGGGCGCCCAGCGCTTCGCTGGCTTCGAGCTGACTGATGCGGGCTTGCAACCGCTCCCACTCGGCGGTGAGTTCGGGGCCGGTGCCGTGGTAGGCGTGGTTGGCTTGGATGGCCACGCCGAGATGGTCGAGCTCGGTGGCCACGTGCCGGATGAGGCGGGCCACGTCGGCCAGCACGCCGGTACGGGCAAACTCCTCGCGCACGGCCGAGTAGTCGTAGTAGCCCACGGTGATACGCTCGTACAAATCCACCGTTTCCACGAACGTGAGCACGAGGCGGCGGCCGGTACTGGTGGTTTCGTTCACAATCTGGCGGGTACGGAAGAGGAAGTCGCGGGCGGCTTCCTGCTTCTCGTTCACCACTACCTGCTGGGCCACGAGCTGGCGGTAGTCGTCGGCCAGGTCGGTGCGCGGCTCGTAGAAGCGGGCTTTCAACTCCAGAAAGCGGGCCAGGGCGTGGATGCTCTCACCCAGGGCCTGCTGGGCCGGGCGGTAGGGCCGCACCTGGTAGGCCAGCAGCGCCAGGCCCGTGAAGCCCCCGCCGAGGTAAATCAACAGCCCCATCCCTCCACCAGTGCTGGCGGCAGCCGTGGTCAGCTTGCCGGCCCGCACGCTGTAGGCCATGCCCAGGCCCAGCAGCAGCAGCACCAATCCAAGCCACATCATGCCCATTGCGCCAGCCGCTTCTCATAGCAGAAGAACCGCAAGCCCGGCCGGAAATCCAGCGTGATTTCGCCCGCAAAGCGGTAGCCCAGCTTCGGAAATAGCCGTTGGGTGGCGGCGTTTTCCGAGTTGGTATCGACGCGCAGCACGCGCAGGCCCTGCGCTACGGCCTGCGTTTCGGCCTGCTGCATGAGGGCTAGGGCTACGCCGCGGCCCTGGGCGGTGGGCTCCACGGCGAGGCGGTGCGTGACGAGGGCGGGCTCGGTCACGTCCCAGTCGGCCTGGGCGTATTCGGCGTCCTGGTCCTGGGTGAGGGCAGCCACGCCGGCTAGTGCGCCATCCAACTCGGCCACCCACAGCTGGCTTTGTTCGATGTCGGCCCGGAAAACGGTTTCGTTCGGGTAGTCAGCCGACCATTGGAAGTTGCCGCTGGCCTGCATCAGCGGCACTACGCGGCTCACCAGAGCCAGCAGCGCCGGCAGGTCGGCCACGGTGGCGCGCCGGAGTAGCGGTGGAATCGCGGCCGGCAATATCTTTGCTGCCATATTCTGGTTTTGTCGTCTAATGGATAGGACAGCTGGCTTCGAACCAGCCAATGCGGGTTCGAGCCCTGCCGGAACCACTACGCAATTCGCGAAAAGCAAGAATGTCATGCTGAGCTTGCCGAAGCATCTCTACTGCGCAACTAATCAATTTTAGTTCTGCGGTGAAGATGCTTCGGCAAGCTCAACATGACATTCTTGCTTTTACTTAGCCCCGCTTCAGCACGGCGGCAGCTTCCTTGGCGAAATAAGTCAGAATAGCATCGGCCCCGGCGCGCTTGATGCTCATCAGCACTTCCATCATCGTGCGCTCGCCATCGACCCAGCCATTTTGCGCGGCGGCCTTAATCATGGCGTACTCGCCACTCACGTTGTAGGCCGTCACGGGCAGGTTGGTGGCGTTTTTCACTTCCCGAATGATGTCGAGGTAGCTCAGTGCCGGCTTAATCATCACCATATCGGCCCCTTCGGCTTCGTCGAGCGCCAGCTCGCGCAGGGCTTCTAGGCGGTTGGCGGGGTTCATCTGGTAGCTTTTCTTGTCGCCCTTCTTGGGGGCCGACGACAGCGCGTCGCGGAATGGGCCGTAGAACGCCGAGGCATACTTGGCCGTGTAGCTCATGATGCTGACGTGCGAAAAGCCGTTCTCGTCCAGAATGCGCCGAATCCAGGCCACGCGGCCGTCCATCATGTCGCTTGGGCCGATGATGTCGGCGCCGGCGCGGGCCTGGGCCAGGGCCATCTGGCCCAGCACTTCGAGGCTGGCGTCGTTCAGGATTTCGCCCGAATCTGGGTCTACCACGCCATCGTGGCCGTCGGAGCTGTAGGGGTCCATGGCCACGTCGGTCATCAGCACCACCTCCGGGAACTGGCGCTTGATGTCGGCCACCGTTTTCAGGTAGAGGCCTTCAAGGTTGGTGCTTTCGCGGGCCATCGGGTCCTTCAGCACCTCGTTGATGTTAGGAAAGGGCGCAAAAGCCTTCACGCCCAGCTCCACGCACTGCCCGATTTCGTCAATCACGCGGTCGGCCGTGAAGCGCATGATGCCGGGCATCGACTTGATTTCCTCGGTCTGGTTCTGGCCTTCGGTGATGAAGATGGGATAGATGAAATCGTGGGCAGTGAGGCGGGTTTCCTGCACCATATCACGAATAACGGCGGACTTGCGGTTGCGGCGGGGGCGGTGGGTGGGGAGCATAAGCGTCGAAAAGCCGACCTCAACCCGGCCGGCACGAATGGGAAAATGAATGCGAAGCTGAAATAAGCAGCCAGCCGCCCACAAAGTTCGGCTCGCCCCGCCAATTACCTGCCAAATGGGTCGAGCCAGGCCACCAGAATGGCCAATGCCGCCGCGCCCGCCACAATGCCCCAGACCAGCCCACCGCCGCTCAGCAGCAGGCCCAGCAACGCAATGGGCAGCGCGATGAGGCCCAGAATGCCGAATACCGTGGTGCCCAAACCTACCTCGGCCGGGGCCTGCGCCCGGTGCAGCACGCTCCGGCGCAACAGACGTGGGCGCGGGGCTGCTACTATTCGACCCGAAGCTACCTGAGCCGCGGCCAGAGTTTCGGGAGCGTGCGGCGTCGTCACGGCCACGGAGGCTATCCGAGCATTTGCTAACGCTACTGGCTCAACAGGATGCGGGCGCGCTGTCACTTGTGCAGCCACAGGCCCTTCAGTAGCTGCTTCTGCCTTGGCTGGGGCCGGGCTGGGAGCAGAATGGGCCACCGGAGCCCGCAGCACCACCGGCTGAAGCGAATAGCTCGGCCGGCTGCTCTGGCAGCCGCTCGCTAGCAAGGCCAGCGGCGCCAGCAAGGTCAGCCAGCGAAAAGAAACACGACGGGAAAGCGTAGCAAGAGGCATAAGGAGACCGAAAGTAAAGGCAGCGTTGGGCTGTACGAAGATTCCCGGTTTTTCGCTATCCGGCGGCCAGTTTGGTGGCGGCCTGCCAGCCGGTGCCCGCGCCCAGTGCCACACCCATGCCGTTGCAGCGCACGGCCGCCAGCACCCCC
>NZ_BAAGZM010000380.1:0-4173 GCF_054778495.1 Hymenobacter agri | reverse complement strand
GGCGGTTGGGGAGCGGCTCCACACGAAGGCGACTTGGTGGCCGGCCGCTGCCAGCGCCGGGCCCAACTGGCTGGCTACGCGGCCCGTGCCGAATAGGCCAATGCGTAGCGAAACGGGAGGCGGCAGTGTGGGCATGCGTTGGGAGCAATAAAGGGTAATAAAAAGCCGCTCCGGGGGCGGAAGCGGCTTTTTACAGTTGAAACAACAAGAACTATTTAGCCCGCGGCCTGGGTGCGAATGGCCCGGCCGGCGGGCTCGGTGGTCACAGCGGCGTCATCAGTGGCTTCGTTTGCCAGCACGCCTTTGCCGCCGCGCTGGCGCACGCTCAGGCCGAAGCCGATGGCCATGAGCAGCGTGCCGCTCCAGAGCAGGTTGATGAAGGGCTTTTCCATGGCCTTGAGGATGACGTAATCCTTCTGGGTCGTGCTCACGTCGAAGGTGAACTTGCCCTTGGCGGGGTCCACATTCTTGAAGCTGATGCGGACGCCGAGGTCTTCGGCCTCGTCGGGCAGGCTGCCCACCATGCGGTTGCGCACCACAAACACGGGGTGCACGTGGTACTGGCGTTTCTCGCCGTATACAATCATGTCGGCCTGCAGGGCCAGGTCGCCTTTCTGCAGGTTGAGGCCGGCGGTTTCGTGGGCCGCCTCCACGGCGCGGAACACGGCGAAGTAGTCGTTCAGGAAAATGGTGTCGCCCACACTCAGGATGGACTGCTTGGGCTCGCTCCAGGGCTTTTCCTTGCGCGGGTCGAGCACCGAGCTGATGTGCGTGTAGATGTCGTGGCCCCAGAATTTCTTGATGGCCGGCGATGCCAGCAGGCCGCCGCCACTCATCTCGTCGTTTATCTGGGCGCGGGGATAGAGCGTGAACTGCTCACCCGACTTCTGGTCTTTGTAGTTGATGCGATAGTAAGTGTTTTCGGGCAGGATTTCCAGCGTGTCGCCGACTTTGTAGTAAGTCTTGCCATCCACGGTAATGGGGGCGCGGGCAATGGCCTTGTATTCGTCGTCGGTGCGGAACAGGAACTGCTTGTCGATGTAGCCGGGTACGCCGGGCACCTCAAAATACTGGCCGGTGTAGGTGAGCTGGTAACCGTGCATGGGTGCGCTTTCGTTGCGCCACAGCAGCACGTTGTCGCGGTTCAGGTCTTCCGAAAACTCGCGCGAGTAGAGCAGGCCCGACACGTTGCGTGAGATAATATTAGAGTAGCCGGCCGAGGCCAGAATGCCCAGCAGCATCAGGGCAATGCCCAAGTGGGCCACCGCGCCGCCCGACAGCCGCACGCCGCGCCGCAGCAGCGTGAAAATCATCCCGAAGTTGGCCAACACGCCAAACAGGCCCGCCAGCGTGAGCACGATGTAGGGCGCCGTGATGGTGAGGCCGTTGTAGCGCACCAGCAGCACCACCAGCGCCGTACCCAGCAGGGCCAGCAGCGTGGGGCCGGTGAAGGAATTGATGAGCGTTTCCTTGTTGTTACGCTGCCACCACATAATCTGGGCGATGCCCGAGAGCAGGGCCACGCCCACGCCCATCCACAGCTGCAGCTTGGAGTAGTGCGCAATCTGGTCGGCGGGCAGGGCTACGTTGGTTTTGAAGCCAATCAGGCCCATGAAGGAGTTGTAAACCGGAATGCTGGTCGTGAACAGCACCTGAAATGCGCCCAGGCATAGCACCGTCGAGCCCACGAACACCCACAGCTCGGGGTTGTAGGCGTTCAACTCCTTCTGCGAAATCGGAATTTCCTTCCAGCGCGATACCAGCAGCGCCACCGCCAGCACCGTGAAGAAAGCCAGGTAAATGAATAGCTGCCCGCTCAGGCCAAGGTCGGTAAACGAGTGCACCGAGGCGTTGCCCAGCACGCCGCTGCGGGTGAGGAATGTGGCGTAGAGAATAAGCACGAACGTGGCCACCACCAGTGCAAATGCGGTGCGCAGGCCGGTGCGGCGCTTCTGCCACAGCACCAGGCCGTGCAGCGAGGCCACCAGCACCAGCCACGGAATGTACACGGCGTTTTCGACCGGGTCCCAGTTCCAGTAGCCGCCGAAGTTCAGCGTTTCGTAGGCCCAGTAGGCACCCATTACCACGCCTACGCCCAGCACGCCGCCGCCGATGAGCGTCCAGGGCAGGGCCGGTTTCACCCAGTCGGTCAGCTCACGCTTCCAGAGGGCGGCGATGGCGAAGGCGAACGGCACCAGCGTGAGGGCGAAGCCCAGGAACAGCGTGGGCGGGTGAATCACCATCCAGTAGTTCTGCAGCAGGGCGTTGAGGCCGGTGCCGTCCTTGGGCACGAAGTTGGGATTCATCTTCCACACCGGCAGGTCGGTGAGAAACTCGCGCAGCAGGATGAAGGGCGAAGAGCCCACCTTCACGCCGCCGAGCACCACGCCCAGAATCATGCTCACCAGAAACAGCTGCACGCCGCTGAACACGGCCATCACCGGCGCTTCCCACTTCTTATTGAAGCGCATGATGGCCAGGCCGATGACGACGTGCCAGAAAATCCAGAGCAGGAACGAGCCTTCCTGGCCTTCCCAGAAGCAGGAAATCATGTATTCCACTGGCAGGTGGTTGGAGCTGTGGCTCCAGGCGTAATAATATTCGTAGCGGTGGGCCTGAATGATGTTGAACAGGCACACAATCACCGATATAATAGCCGCACCGTGTACGAAAAACGCGCCGCGCGCCAGCCGCAGCCAGCTGGCATCTTCCTGGCCCAGCGCCCGGCCCCGCGAGGCCTGGAAATAGCCGTACGCCGCCACCAGCGCCGCCGCAAACGCGACGATGACGCTGAAATGGCCAATTTGTCCTACTAATAAGTTCATAAGCAACAAGATAAATCAGGCGGGTAACGCTGACGCAGGCGCCCCGAGGCGCAGCACTTCGTAGCAGTTAAGTATTCTCGGATGAAACGCGGCGGGCAGCGTGGCCCAGTCGTGCGTATCCACAAAAATCGGGAGGTTGCTGTCGGTCAGCGCTTCGCGGAACGCGGCGAGCAGGCGGCCGGGCAAGGGTGCGAGGCCGGGCGCGCGCAACACGAGGTCGAGGTCGCTGCCTTCGTGGTAGTTGCCGTTCACCCGGCTGCCATAGGCCCACACCGCTACCTCCGCGGGCAGGTACCGAGCGATGAGCTCGTGCACCAGGGTCAGGTCTTTGGGGCGCAGGTGAAGCATGGCTAGGCGAGCGGTTTGCCGTGAAGGGTGACAGCCAAGGCGGTTGCATCGGCCACGAACTGGGGCAGCAGCTTCACCGTGGCTTCGGCAAAGCCGACGCCGTAGTCGTGGGCGGTGGTGTTGCGGTTGTCGCGGTATTGCAGCCAGCGCTCCGTTTCGGCAAGCGTGAGCAGGCCGTGCTGGGCCGCAGCCCGGAAAATGTCTTTGTACGTCAGCGCTTCGGCGGCCCGCATCGACGGGAAGTAGGGCCGCAACGCCTTCTTCAGCAGCTTGCCGGCCTGCTCGATGATGATTTCGAATTCCTTCACGCAGGCCGAGCGGTACAGCTCGTACTCGACCGAATCGAGCGCACTCGGCAGCAACAGGCCCAGAGCCCGGTCGAGGGCGAGCGTGCAGCGAGTGAGCAGCGAAGTATCGAGCGTTTGCATAAGAAAAGGCAAATTTACGGCCGCGCCGCCGGAGCCGGGAGCTTCAATAACAGCCGGTCGACGAAAAAGTCGCCGTGCGGCGGATGACAGGTGATTTCGACGGCAATTTTTTCCAGTCCAGCCTCCTGCCACTTGCGCACGGGCAGCTCGGCCTGGCGCGGGTCGCTGGGCTGATTCACCAACTGGCGGGCCAGCAGCACGCGCCCTGTGGCCGGGTCGGAAATGACCACCGAGAGGCGCGCTTTGTTTGGGTACTTGCGCAGCGGCAGTGCCACCACGCTGCGGCTGGGCGGGGTGCCGGGCAGAGGCATGGCGGCGGCCACGCCGTAGGCGTACCACCACTGGCGCAGGCGGGTGGCGGCGGGCCCGTTATCGGTGCGTGAGGCTATTACCTGATAGTCGTAGGTGCCAGGGCCGGGCAAGGTGTCGGTGGTGGCGTAGCTGGTTTCGGGGCGGCCGTAGGTGTCGCGGCGTACGGGCACGCGGCGCACCTCGGTGCTGCGGTATTCGTGGATTTCGCGGCGCATTACCCGGCAGTCGGGCGCGTTGGCCAGCGAGTCGGGCAGCGTCCA
>NZ_BAAGZM010000379.1:0-4188 GCF_054778495.1 Hymenobacter agri | reverse complement strand
ACCCTTGTAGCCGCCACCGTAGCCGCCTTCACGACGCTCGCCGCCGTTGAAGGGACGACGCTCGCGGTCGCCACCGAAGCCGCCCGGGCCACCGCCCGTGCGGTTGAAGCCTTCTTCTTTCGCGGCGGCATCCTGTACCGGCGTAGCGATGCTGAAGCTAACCGGCGTGCCCTGAATGCTGGTACGGCCGAGTTTCTCTACAATCTCATTGGCAAATTCCGACGGTACTTCCACGAAGCTGAACTTGTCGTAGAGGGCGATGTCGCCCACTTTGGCACCGGTCAGGTTGCTCGATTCCGAAATCAAATCCACGATGTCGCGGGGATGAATCCGGTCTTTCTTGCCCATGGTCACGAACAGGCGGGTGTAGCCGGGGCGGGCCTGGCCGGCCGCCTTGCTGGCGTCGAGGCTCTGCTGAGCACTCTTATCCTCCTTCATGGTCATTTTCAGCAGGGCGGCGGCGATGTCGAGCGAGGTGATTTCGTCGCCCTGGTCGAGCAGGCGCTGCACGCGGCCCACGTATTTCTCCAGGTTGCCCTTCTCCACGATTTCCTTAATCTGGTTCAGGAACAGCGTGGTTTTTACTTCCGATACGTCGGCGAACGACGGCACCTGGGCCAGCTTGATGTCGGCCTTGGTGAAACGCATGATGTCGCGCAGCTTGTAGATGTCGCGGCCGCTCACAAACGTGAAGGCTTTGCCACTCTTGCCGGCGCGGCCAGTACGGCCAATGCGGTGCACGTAGTATTCCTCGTCGGCCGGTAGGTCGTAGTTGAATACGGCCTCCACGTTGTCCACGTCGATGCCGCGGGCGGCTACGTCGGTAGCTACCAGCACTTCGAGCGTGCCTTTGCGAAATTTATCGAGCGTGTTCTGGCGCTGCTGCTGGCCCATGTCGCCGTGCAGGCCTTCGGCAAAATAGCCCTTAGCTTGCAGGTCGGCCACGATTTCGTCCACCATGCGCTTGGTGTTGGCGAAAACGAAGGTCGACTTCAGGTTGTACATGTCGAGCACACGGGTCAGCACGTCCTTCTTCTGGGGGCCACGCACCTCAAAGTAGCTCTGCTCGATGTTGTTCACCGTCATGGCCTTGTGGTTCACCTTCACAATCTGCGGCTCGCGCTGATATTTCTTGGTGAGCTCCATGATGGGCTTGCTCATCGTGGCCGAGAAGAACACCGTCTGGCGGTCTTCGGGCATCTTGCTGAGCACGTATTCAATGTCCTCGCGGAAGCCCATGTCGAGCATTTCGTCGGCTTCGTCGAGGATGATTTTCGTGGTTTTATCGAGGCGCAGAGTGCCGCGCTCGATGTGGTCCATCACCCGGCCGGGGGTACCGATAACAATCTGCACGCCACGCTCCAGGGCGCGGAGCTGACGGTCATAGGGGCTGCCACCGTAGATGGGCACTACCATCAGGCCGCGCTTGTACTTGCCCAGCTTCTGAATTTCGCCCGAAACCTGCACCGCGAGTTCGCGAGTGGGGCAGAGCACCAATACCTGCACGTCTTTGCTCTCGGTATCGATGTTGTCGATGGCGGGAATGGAGAAGGCAGCGGTTTTGCCGGTACCCGTCTGGGCCTGGCCGATAACGTCTTTGCCGGCAAGCAGCACGGGAATAGCAGCAGCCTGAATGGCCGAAGCTTCCTCGTAGCCCATCTCGGTGATGGCGCGTTGTACTTCCTCGGAGAGGTTCAGTTCGTCAAAGCGAACCACAATTTTTTCAGCTTCCATGAATGTGGAGTTGATAAGGGGGAAAAGAGACTTAGCTCTGAAAACAGCCGTACTCAGCGACGTTTCCCCACCTTCTACCTGGTCACATTCAGGCGGGAAAAAACAACCAAAAAACTACGCGGCCAATGCGTTAGCGCCACTCTCGGGCTTGCGCGGACTTGGGCCGTCCTCAAATGCGGGTGCAAAGGTAGGATTTTTATTTTGAAAAAGCTAATCATTTTCAAAATCAGGGCAACCGGGACGGTGGATGGCACGTAATGGCGCGCCCGCTTCCCCTGTCATTCTAAGCGGAGCGAAGGACCTTTTTACGCCTGCTGTGGTTGATTAATGTGAACCATTCTGCGGTGATGAGGTCCTTAGCTCCGTTCAGGATGAAGGGCGAAACCCGAAATGTCGGGCACAAAAAAAAGCCCACCAAAGGCGGGCTTTCTTCATTGAAAACTATTGCTGAATTAAATCAGCGATACTTTTACAGCGTTCGGGCCTTTTTTGCCCTGAGCTACTTCGTATTGCACGTGGTCGTTTTCACGAATCGAGCTAACCTGCAGGTCGCTGATGTGAACGAAGATGTCTTCGCCAGTTTCGTCGTTTTTAATGAAACCGAAGCCTTTGGTGTCATTAAAGAATTTTACCTTTCCGGTGGGCATGGTGGTTGGTTGTGGAATTTCCCTAAGCTTTTGGGCCACCGTGGCTTGATGTCTTAGGTTGCGTCAAAGATAGGCAAGATTTCCAATTCAGCAAGTCGACAGGTATTTTTTTCGATGCGTGCCGACCTTTGCCCGCTCACCCTCCACCTATAGAGTATGCCCGCCGCGCCCGCCCACGCCTTCTCCCATGAATTTCAGGTGCCTGCCAGCGCCATTGATGCGCTGGGGCACGCCAACAACGTAGAATACGTGCGCTGGGTGCAGGACGTGGCGGGCGCGCACTGGCTGAGCATTTGCCCGGCCGAGCTGCGCGAGCAGATAATTTGGGTGGTGCGCGAGCACCGGATTCGCTACCTGCAGTCGGCCTTCGCCGGTGAGACGCTGCGGGCCAGCACCTGGGTGGGCGAAACCAGCGGGGCCACGTCGCTGCGCTACACCCGACTCACTCGCGCGGCCGATGGCGTGCTGCTGTGTGAGGCGGAAACGACCTGGGTGCTGCTCGACCCCAAGAGCGGCCGGCCGGTGCGCGTGACGGCAGAGATGGTGGGGTGGCTGACGAAAGAATAATTTCAGCAAAAGCAAATTAACCTTAGTTACTATTAAAACTGATAAACGAGGAAATCATGCCCAACAATTCTCGTCAAAATAAGTGTTTACAAATTGACATCATTAACGGCTACAAACTAGGATTCAGCTACGCCGTTTGGTTAGAATCTAGAGGTCCTGAAATGTCATTTAAACTTTTTGAGACTATTGTTTCTGACAAATCATTAATGAGTCAGCACAATGACGAATATGAAGCGGTAGTCAATACAGAATTGAATCAAGACCAGTCTGATTTAGGCGTAGCTAAAAAAAGCAAGAAACGTCGCAAAAAGAATAAGCAGATTAATGACGCAGAAGAAATTCCGGTTACAAATAAGACTGTAGTAAAGTATAAACCTGCATCGAGAATAATATCATCTGGAGCAAGATTTTGCAACGAGTGTGGAAGACATCATCAAGGCAATGTTTGCTATTGACAAGAATATCACTGCTCCAATTATTTTCCGATTAGCGAATCAAACAAAACACTAATGCCTCCCTCCTTCCGCATCTACTCCTCTTCGGCCGGCTCGGGGAAGACGTACCAATTAACGAAAGAATACCTGCTGCTGGCGCTGGGCGCCGACGACCCGGCGTATTTCAAGCGGGTGCTGGCCATTACATTTACCAACGACGCGGCGGGGGAAATGAAGCACCGCATTGTGGATGCGCTGCGGAATTTTGCCTACCCGGCGGCGGGCAAGCCGGATGCGCTGCTGGCCGACCTTGCGGCCGAGCTGCAGCTGCCGGAAACGGAGGTGCGGCGGCGGGCGGCCGAGACGTTTCGGCTAGTGCTGTACCACTACGCCGATTTTGGGGTGAGCACGATTGACTCGTTTGTGCAACGGATTGTGACGGCGTTTACCCGGGAACTGGGCTTGCCGGCCACGTTTGAGGTGGAGCTCGATACGGATGCGGTGCTGCAAAGCGCCGTGGCGGCGCTGCTGGATAAGGTGAACCGCGACCCGAACAGCAAGCTGCTGTCGCAGACGCTGGCGGAGTATGCGCTGGGGCAGGCCGACGAGGGCAAGAGCTGGAGCCGGCTGCCGGAGGAGCTGGCGGGCTTCGGCAAGGTGCTGTTTAATGAGACGGTGCAGGAGGCGGTGGCGCAGCTTGACCGGCTGAGCCTGGCCGATTTCCGGCGGCTGGACAAGGAGATTCGGGCGCGGCGGACGGCACTGGAGGCGGAGGCGCAGCGGCTGGGACGGCAGGCCACCGAGGC
>NZ_BAAGZM010000378.1:0-4201 GCF_054778495.1 Hymenobacter agri | reverse complement strand
ACGCCGTGGCCGCCTGCGTGGCCGACGTGACCGACTACGCCGACTGCGAGCGCCTCGTGGCCACGGCCCTCTCCCACTTCGGCCGGCTCGACATCCTCGTCACCAACGCCAGCATCTCGCAGCGCGCCTACTTTGCCGACATGCAGCCCGAGGTATTCGCCCGCGTGCTCGACAGCAACGTGTACGGCTCGGTGTATCCACTCATGGCCGCGCTGCCGCACCTGCGGGCCAGCCGGGGCAGCGTCACGTTCATTTCCAGCATTTCGGCGCTCAATGGCATGCCCAGCGGCTCGGCCTACTGCGCCGGCAAGGCGGCCATCTCCAACCTGGCCCACACCCTGCGCCTGGAGCTGGCCGATACCGGCCTGCACTTCGGCGTGGTGCACATCGGCTTCACCCAGAACGACCCCGAAAAGCGCGTGCTCGATGCCGCCGGCCAGCCCGTGCCCATTGCGCACCGTCCGCCCCGCTGGCAAAAATCGCAAGCCGAAGTGGCCACCATCATCGTGCGCCATATCCGGAAGCGCAAGCGGCGCACGGTTATTTCATTTCTTGGTCGCATCATCGTCTTAGTACACAACACGCTCCCTCGCTTTGGCGATTGGGTGGTGCTCACGACGATAAGGCGGATGCGGAAATTCTACGAATAAAAAAGGCAGCTCCTGCACGGGGCTGCCTTTTTTATTAAATTCAATTGAAGATTCTCAGACGTTGAAGCGGAAGTGCATGATGTCGCCGTCCTGCACCACGTAGTCCTTGCCTTCGACGGCCATTTTGCCGGCTTCCTTGATTTTCACCTCGGTCTTGTACTCCTGATAATCGGGCAGCTTGATGACCTCGGCGCGGATGAAGCCCTTCTCGAAATCGGAGTGGATGACGCCGGCCGCGGCGGGCGCTTTGTCGCCGCGGTGGATGGTCCAGGCGCGCACTTCCTGCACGCCGGCCGTGAAGTAGGTAATCAGGTTCAGCAGTTCGTAGCTGGCCCGGATGAGCTTGTTCAGGCCCGACTCGGTGAGGCCGTACTCGCCCAGGAACATGGCTTTTTCCTCGGGGTCTTCCATCTCGGCAATCTGGGCTTCGATGGCGGCCGATACCAGGACCACTTGGGCGCCTTCGGCTTTCACGTGCTCGCGCAGGGCGGTTACGTGGTTGTTGCCGTTGCTGGCGATGCTGGCCTCGTCCACGTTGGCCACATAAATCACGGGCTTCACGGTGAGCAGCTGCAGGTCGGCAATGGCTTCGAGGTCGTCGGCCGAGGCGTCTACGGCGCGGGCATTCTGACCGGCTTCGAGGGCGGCTTTAAATTTCTGCAGCGACACCACTTCCTTCTTGGCCACGGCGTCGCCGGCCTTAGCGCTGCGCTCCGACTTCTGCAGCTTCTTCTCGACGCTTTCCAGGTCCTTGAGTTGCAGCTCGGTGTCGATTACATCCTTATCGAAAACGGGGTCGACGCCGCCGGCTACGTGCACGATGTTGGGGTCGTCGAAGCAGCGCACCACGTGAATGATGGCATCCACCTCGCGGATATTGGCCAGGAATTTATTGCCCAAGCCCTCGCCCTTGCTGGCGCCCTTCACGAGGCCGGCGATGTCGACAAACTCGATGATGGTGGGCAGCACACGCTTGGGGTTCACGAGGGCTTCCAGAATCTGCAGCCGCTCGTCGGGCACGGTGATGACGCCCACGTTGGGCTCGATGGTGCAGAACGGGTAGTTGGCCGATTCGGCCTTGGCGTTCGATAACGCGTTGAACAGAGTGGATTTACCGACGTTCGGCAAGCCGACGATACCGCAGCGGAGGCCCATTTAAGTAGGGTTGAGTGTTGAGTGTTGAGTGTTGAATTGCGGGCAATTCGGCCGCAAAGGTACGGCCTGCGGCAATGGCATTAGCTAAAAAGAACGTCATGCTGAGCGCAGCCGAAGCATCTCGCGTGTGGTAGTAATCAATGTCTTTGAACAATTGAGATACTATTGCACGTGAGATGCTTCGGCTGCGGTCAGCATGACGTTCTTGCTTGGCCGCCGGGCCAAATGCACTCCTTTAGTAGTTGTCGTCGCTCCGATTGGGGTCGTAGGCGGGGCGTTCGGCCTCGCGGCGGGGCTGGTCACGGTCGTCAAAGTCGCGCGGGCGGTCGAGCTCGGCCACTTCTTCGGGGGTCAGCAACTCCTCACGCACGTAGTCCACGGCGTCCTGCAGGGCGTCCACGAACTTCATGAAATCCTCCTTGTAGAGAAAAATTTTGTGTTTTTCGTACGAAACCGAGTCGTCGCCGTGCTGGCGGCGCTTGCTTTCGGTGATGGTCAGGTAGTAATCCTGGCCGCGGGTGGCTTTCACGTCGAAGAAGTACGTGCGCTTGCCGGCTTTAATGCGTTGGGAATAAATCTCTTCCTGGTCGTGACGGTCGTCCACGGGAATGGGTTGGGGGTATGGGTGGGAAATAGGTTTCTCGTTTAGTTGAAAGGCCTAACTTACGAAAGATGAACCAAAGATAAACGCAGGGGCGAGCGTGGCTGTTGAGGCAGAAACGCGCAGCCGGGGAACCTCACCCCCGGCCCCTCTCCTCGGGAGAGGGGAGCCACGGCGGCGCAAACTCGGATTTCCGCCTTCAATCGTCAGGCTTCCCTTTTCTGGGAAGAGGAGCCGGGGGTGAGATTCTCCGGCTGCGCCCGAAATGCCGTTCTTTACGACAACAAACGTCCACCCCATGCCTCTCGACCTCGCTTCCATCCGCTCCTTCGAGAACCTTGAGTTTCTGGCCCGCCAGCTGGTCGATGGGTTTATCACCGGGCTGCACCAGTCGCCCTACCATGGCTTTTCGGTGGAGTTTTCGGAGCACCGCCTCTACAACCCCGGCGAAAGCACGCGCCACATCGACTGGAAGGTGTTTGCCCGCACCGACAAGCTGTTTGTGAAGCGCTACGAGGAGGAAACCAACCTGCGCGCCCACCTGCTGCTCGACGTGAGCCCGAGCATGTACTACCCCGCGCCGAACCACGACAAGCTGAAATTCAGCATTCTGGCCGCTGCGGCTCTCACCACGCTGCTCACCCGGCAGCGCGACGCAGTGGGCCTCGTCACCTTCGCCGATACCATTGAGCTGCAAACCCCGGTGCGCTCCACCAGCACCCACCGCCACACGCTGCTACTGGCCCTGCAGCAGCTGCTGGAACGGCCGCCCGCGCCCAAATCGGGCCGGGGGACCGACGTGGCCGGCACTATCCACGCCATCGCCCAGCAGATTCCTAAACGCTCACTCGTCATCGTGTTCTCGGACATGCTAGGGCGCGGCGCCGCCGAGCAGGACGCCGCCTTGGCGGCCTTGCAGCACCTCAAGCACCAGCACCACGAAGTGCTGCTCTTCCACGTGCTCGACCGGGCTACCGAAACCGATTTTGAGTTCAGCGAGCGGCCCTACATTTTCGAAGACGTGGAAACCGGCCTCGAAATCAAGCTACAGCCTTCCCAGATAAAGGACCAGTACCGGGCGGCAATGCTGGCCTACGAGCAGGAGCTAGCCCAACGCTGCGGCCAGCTGCGCATCGACTTCGTGCCGGTAGATGTGCGCGAGCCGTTCGAGAAAGTGCTGTACGCCTACCTGGTGAAGCGCGGCAAGGTGCGGTAGCTTATCGTTTTCTTTATCCTAACGCTTATTTCCGTGTTTCTGCTTCGCCTGCTGCTGATTTTTGGAGTTTCCCTGCTCGTCTTTGCGCCCATCACGGGCTATATCGCCTACAACTATGGCCGCTCGTTCTGGCGCTGGTTTGGGTTGGGGATGGTGCTGCCGTTTGTGTCGGTATTTATCGCCCTGTTTGTGGCCATGCGCGAACGCAGCGCCGAAGACCAGGCCAACCGCCAGAATAATATCCAGCAATAGCTGCGATATCGAAGCCGCAGAGAAAGGGGGCAATTGCGCAAAAGAGAATTTGTGCAAAGCTTCAGCTATATTTGCTTTAGCCTAATTTTCCACCTTTTTCTGCAACTTCATGACAACTTTTTTATCCTGGCCGGCGCCTTGGGCGCGGCCGGCCTATTATCTACGCCCGCTGGTGGGCGCAGGGTTGCTGGCGGCCACCCTTTTCGCCACCGGTTGTAGCCAGGATGCGGAGCTGGCCGCTCCGGCCTCGCCCACGGCGGCCACATACCCGGCCGATGCCGCGCACAAATGGGCCGACATGGAACTGCGGCTGATTAAAAACGGCAC
>NZ_BAAGZM010000377.1:0-4203 GCF_054778495.1 Hymenobacter agri | reverse complement strand
GCTGGCCGAGTTGCGCCGGCGGTTGGCTCCGGCCGCGGCTGCTACTTTAGCTGCCGAATATGCCGCGCACCAGGCAGCCCGGGCCGCCGCTTCGGCGTCCTTCACGGGCGCACCCACTTCCTCGCCTCTGCAATAAGTTTTTCTTATGAACCCGAACGTTATCGAAACCACCAACATCGCCAAATCCTACGTGATGGGGCATGAGGTAATTAATGCCCTGGTGTCGGTTAGTATTGAGATTAAACGCGGTGAATACGTGGCGTTTATGGGGCCATCGGGTTCGGGGAAGTCGACGCTGATGAATATTGTGGGCTGCCTCGATACGCCCAGCAAGGGCCGCTACATCCTCAACGGGCAGGACGTGAGCCGCATGAGTGATAACCAGTTGGCCGAGGTGCGCAACAAGGAAATCGGCTTCGTTTTCCAGAGCTTCAACCTGCTGCCCCGCGCCACGGCCCTCGACAACGTGGCCCTGCCGCTCATCTACGCCGGCCTGAGCAAGCGCGAGCGCACCGAGCGCGCCCTCGAAAGCCTGCGTGCCGTGGGGCTGGCCGACCGCGCCTCGCACCGTCCCAACGAGCTTTCGGGCGGGCAGCGCCAGCGCGTGGCCATTGCCCGCGCTCTCGTGAACAACCCTAGCGTGCTGCTGGCCGACGAACCCACCGGCGCCCTCGACTCCAAAACCAGCCACGAAATCATGGACCTATTTGAGGCGCTGTACGCCAAGGGCAACACCATCATCATGGTGACGCACGAGGAAGACATTGCCCACTACGCCCACCGCATCGTGCGCCTGCGCGACGGCCTCATCGAAACCGATGAGGTGAACCATGAGGTGACGCGGCACGCCGTGGCGGGACATTAGTTGTTGGCTAAGATGTGGCAGAACGTCATGCTGAGCGCAGTCGAAGCATCTTTACCGCTTCGTTGCATTGGTATTGATTACTACTGCGGTAGAGATGCTTCGACTGCGCTCAGCATGACGTTCAATTATCCATTTGCTCAACTTTCCCCATGAAAATCTACACTAAAACCGGCGACAAAGGCCTCACCTCCCTCATTGGCGGCACGCGGGTGCCCAAGAGCAGCCTGCGCATCGAGTGCTACGGCACGGTAGATGAGTTGAACTCGCATATCGGGCTGGTGCGCGACCAGGAGGTGAACGCCGCCCGCCGGCCGCTGCTGAAGGAAATTCAGGACCGTCTGTTCACCATCGGCTCGGCCCTGGCTGCCGACCCCGAGAAGTCGAAAATGAAGCTGCCCGACCTGCACGAAGACGACGTGACGCTGCTGGAGGAGGAGATGGACCGCCTCAACCTCGATTTGCCCGAGCTACGCGCTTTTATTTTACCTGGAGGGCACCCGGCGGTAAGCCACGCGCACGTAGCCCGTTGCGTGTGCCGCCGCGCCGAGCGGCTGGTGATTCACCTGAGCGAAGACTCGTTCGTGGCCGAATTGGTGGCCGTGTACCTGAACCGCTTGTCCGACTTCCTGTTTGTGCTGAGCCGGGCCATGGCCCACGAGCTGGGCGTGGAAGAAGTGACCTGGCAGGCACGTATTTGATAGCCAGTGTGTTGGGGTGGAAGCCCCCATTGCTGCCCGCATTATGCCGTTCTTTGCGGCGGAATACCCTTTGATTTAACCGTTCTCAACTCCATCTCCGTACCCGGATAATCCCACCCACGCGTACCCGTAAATGCCCTTTTTATGTTAGACACGCTTGCAATCCACACGCAGCCGACGACGAAGTCGCGGCTGGCCACGCAGGACTTCGATAACCTCGAGTTCGGCAAGGTCTTCTCCGACCACATGTTCGTGGTCGACTACCGCGACGGCGAGTGGCAGGATGCCCAGATACTGCCCTACGGCGACTTGTCGGTGAGCCCGGCCAACTCGGCCCTGCACTACGGCCAGGCCATTTTTGAAGGCATGAAGGCTTACCACCAGGCCGACGGCGGCGTGGCCCTGTTCCGCCCCCTCGACAACTGGGCCCGCCTCAATGCCTCAGCCGAGCGCATGTGCATGCCCACCATTCCCGAAGAGCTGTTTATGCAGGGCCTGCGCGAGCTGCTCAAGCTCGACGCCGGCTGGGTGCCTACTTTTGCGGGCAGCTCGCTCTACATCCGCCCCTTCATGTTCGCTACCGATGGCTTCATCGGCGTGCGCCCGTCGGAGGCGTACCGCTTCGTGATTTTCACCTGCCCCGTGGGCCTGTACTACAATAAGCCCCTGCGCGTGCGCTTCGAGCAGAAGTACGTGCGCTCGGCCGAGGGCGGCGCGGGCTTCGCCAAAAATGCCGGCAACTACGGCGCGGCCATGTACCCCACCAAGCTAGCCCAGCAGGAAGGCTACAACCAGCTCATCTGGACCGACGCCTCGGAGCACCGCTACGTGGAAGAGTCGGGCACGATGAACGCCATTTTCGTGATTGATGGCCGCGTGATTACGCCTGCCCTCAGCACCAGCATCCTCGACGGCGTGACGCGCCGCAGCGTATTGCAGCTGGCCCGCGACTTCGGCATGCCCGTAGAGGAGCGCAAAGTGAGCAGCCGCGAAATCGTGGAAGCCATTGAGGCCGGCAAGCTGGAAGAAGCCTTCGGCGTTGGCACGGCCGCCACCATCGCGCCCATTGCGGTGATTGGCTACGAAGGCCACGACTACGACGTGCCCGCCACCCGCCCCGATGGCTTCTCGAAGCGCGTGGGCGCGGCCCTGGATGCCATCCGCAGCGGCGAAGGTGCCGATGTGCACAACTGGATGGTAGCGGTGTAAGTCCTGTACATCGGCTTAGCCGGCGAACCAAAATTTCTCTACTAAAAAAGCCCGGCGCCAAGCGTCGGGCTTTTTTAGTGACGCTGGCCCTGTAGTAGGCCAATGCGAAGCCATTAGCGCAGCTTGCTATTGCCGGATATTTTTTTGCCGCGCGGCCGGGGCTTGTAGCTCGTTGTGGTCAGCGGAGTCAGCGTCAGGTCAAGCGGTTTGCAGTTTTCCAAGGGTAACTCCAGCGTGGCGTAGCCGGGGGCAGTGATTTCAAGCACGGTATTGCGCGGAATGGCCTGCTTGGCCGTGATGACATAGTGCCCTTCAGAATTCGTGCTGTAGGCCTCGGGGCTGAACCCGGCTCCGGGAGTGCGCAGCATAATGGTGGCCCCCGTGAGCGGGTAGGCAAACGGGTCGGTGATGCGGCCGGTGAGTATGCGGCACTCGAGCTCGGCTTTGGGCGGTGCCGTGCCCGCGCTGACTGGTTGCTGGGCGTAGGCGCGGCTCACGGCTGCTGTGAATACCAACGCTACGTGCACCGAAATCATCAGGTAATTCATAAGAAGCGGAAGCAGGCAGGAATAAGCGGGCAGGCGGGAGCCGTCGGCCCCGGCGAGTAGTTGAAAACCGAAGACGTTGGGAAGGAAATAATCCGGCCACAAGGCAGGCCGGCCAAGGTAGCAATTTTGCTGCTAATGTTTGCTAACTAGTTTCTGTGAATCAAGGTAAAGCCGCGCCGATAGGTATCAGTTTACCTGCACAGCTGGCGGGTGCCTACGATGCCGTAGTTGCGACATTGGCCGCCGCCTGCTCCGGCCACGCCGCCAGCACCGCCACCGCCGCCAGGCACAGCGCAAACCACGCCCACGGCAGCCGCAAATCGAGCACCGAAAGCCCCCCAAACACCAGTGCCGTGCCGAAACTGGCCAGCGACTGAAACGCCTGGTTCAGCCCGAATATCTCGCCCCGGTCGGCCTCGGTGGTACGGCGGGCCAGCCGCCCTTCCAACAAGCCCTGAATGAGCGAAAGCGTGAGGCAGTCGGCCGTAACCAGCGCGTAGAGGGCTACTTTCGAAGTGCCCATCAGGCCATAGCCGGCCAGCACGGGGGCGCCCAGCGCGGCCAGCCACACAATGGCCCGGCGCTGGTCGAGCCGGTCGGCCAGAAATGTGTAGAAACCGTAGTTCAGCGCCACGCTCAACGCCCCGAAATACATAAAAAAATAGGAAATCTGCCGGGCATCGAGGTGTAGCGGCCCCAGGCTGGCGAAGGGCACGAAATAGAAATAATAGCCCGTGCTGAGCGTGAGGCACACCTGCGTGAGCACGATGCGCCGCACGCCGGGGCTCTGCTGGTTTTTCGCTCGCAGGCGCGCCCACAGCGTGAGCGGGTTGAGGCTGGCGGCCAACTCGGCGCGCAATTCAGCCCCGCGCACGCCCCCGCG
>NZ_BAAGZM010000376.1:0-4205 GCF_054778495.1 Hymenobacter agri | reverse complement strand
CGGCCGCTGGGGTGCAGCGCCACCAGCCGGCCGTGGGGCAGGTGGGCTTTGCTCCAGCCCTGGCCCCGCGGTATGTGGGTGGCGAAGGTGGCGTGGCCCGTGGCCATGCCGGCCTCGTAGATAGCGCGAACCTGGGGCCAGTGGCGGGCCTCCATCGGGTGTATGGTCATGGTAACCAGCCGGAAGTGGGGGAGGGGATTGGGGTGGACGGTTTTATGCTGTCATCCTGAGCAGCGCGAAGGACTTTATCCCGATTGAATGAAAACTGCACATCCGTGGTAAGGTCCTTCGCTTTGCTCAGGATGACAGGCGGTTACCCGTCGGGCCGTTTGCGGCCGGCACCGGGCCAAAAGTAAGCGGCCGGCTACTGGCTTCATTCTTCCTTCATACAATGATAATGCGGGGCCCTGACCGGCCCGATTGGGTCCCGTGTTACGGGAATGTTATAGGTCGACACGAAATACAACAATTCGGCAACGGCCCGGCAGGACCGGCCGCCGTTCAGGGCTCGGAACTTTGCAGCCGCAATCAACCCAAACCCCAACCCATGTTTGTGCGAACTCGCTTTACCCGTATTCTTCTCTTGCTGAGCCTGCTGGCGTGGGCGCCTTGGGCGCAGGCGCAGGTAACCACCTCGGGCCTGACCGGCAAGGTGACCTCCGACAAAGGCGAAGAGCTGATTGGCGTGACGGTGGTGGCCACCAACCTGCCCACCGGCACCAAGCGGGGCACCGGCACCGAGCCCGACGGCCGCTTCACCATCCCAAACCTGGCCCCCGGCGGGCCCTATCAGGTAACGGTGACCTACGTGGGCTTTAAGGAGCAGACCGTGGATGGTGTGTACCTGACGCTGGGCAATACCACCAAGCTCAACTTCGTGCTGGCCACCGAGGCCCAGCAGCTGAATGAAGTAGTGGTGGTGGGCAACACCCAGGCCACCAAAACCGGCGCCGGCACCACCGTGGGCCGCGAAGCCCTGCAGCAGCTGCCCACCATTTCGCGCAGCATTCAGGACTTTACGCGCCTCGACCCGCGCAATTCGGGCAACTCGTTTGCCGGTTCGAGCTTCCGCTACAACAATATCACCCTCGATGGCGCCGTGAACAACGACGCCATTGGTTTTTCGCCCTCGCTGGGCGGCCAGAGCGGCACCAGCGGCCTGCCCGGCGGCTCGGCTCGCGCCAACCCCATCTCGCTCGATGCTATTCAGGAAATTCAGGCCTCGGTGGCCCCGTATGATGTGAAGCTGGGCAACTTCACGGGTGGTTCGGTGAATGCCGTGACGCGCTCGGGCACCAACGACTTTCACGGCTCGGTGTATGGCTACGGCCGCAACCAGAACGTGACCGGCCGCAGCATCGACGAGAGCCGCAGCATGATTGGCTCGGCTTACCACGACTACCAGACCGGTTTCCGGGTGGGTGGCCCGATTGTGAAGAACAAGCTGTTCTTCTTTACGAACGCCGAAATTGCCCGCCGCCAGGAGCCGCAGTTCTACGCCGCGGGCACGCCCGGCTCGCCGGTGACGGTGGACCTGGCCCAGCAGATTACCAACAAGCTGCAGAACTCCTACGGCTACAACGTGGGCGAGTACGGCGAATACAACATCCACGCGAACTCGAACAAGCTGTTTGCCCGCCTCGATTGGAACCTGAACGACAAGACCAGCATCGCGCTGCGTCACAACTACATCAACTCGACGGCGACCAACCTGGAGCGTTCGGGCAGCCTGTTCAAGTTTGGCTCGCAGGACTTCAACCAGAACAACATTCAGAACTCGACGGTGCTGGAGGTGAAGAGCAACTTCAGCTCGCAGTTTGCCAACAACCTGATTCTGGGCTACACCAACATTCACGACTACCGCGACCTGCTCGGCGGCCAGGCCAACCTGTTCCCGGCCGTGCAGATTAACAACGTGGGCACTGATGCCGGCAAGAACTACGTGGGCTCGAACCAAATTCTGCTGGGCTCCGACCGCGAAGCCAGCATCTTCAACACCCGCCAGAAGACGTTCGAAATCACCGACAACTTCACCTTCTACAAAGGCGCGCACGCCCTCACGCTGGGCACGCACAACGAGCTGTACCACATTGACTACGGCTTCATCAACTCCTGGAATGGCCGCATCGAGTACAACAACGTAGCCGACTTCCTGGCCGACAAGCCCAACCGCATTCGCGGCACCTACAACAACACCGACAACTCCTACGCCTACAACTTCAACAACCCGTCGGCGGCGTTCAACATCAACTTCTTCAGCGCCTACCTGCAGGACGAGTGGAACGTGAACGATAAGCTGAAAATCACGCCCGGCATCCGCTTCGACATCGCCTCGCTGCCCACCAAGCCGGCCCTGAACACCGGCCTGGTGAACAACCCGCAGAACGACGCCAACACCCTGAACCAGACGTACTCGCACACGCCCTGGAAAGACCTGAACAACAACTACCTGGGCCAGGTGCAGATTTCGCCGCGCCTGGGCTTCAACTACGACGTGAAGGGCGACGGCTCGGTGGTGCTGCGCGGCGGCACGGGCGTATTCACGGGCCGGGTGCCGTTTGCCTGGTTCGGCTACGCCTACTACAACAACGGCGTGAACTTCAACTCGGTGGATGTGAACAACATCCGCGCCACCAACGGCGGCGCAGGCACGGTGTACACCTTGAACGCCGACCCGAACAAGATTTACAGCCAGCTGCCCAGCTCGGCCTACAACCCCGCTAACCTGAAGGCCGGTACCACGGAAGTGAACCTGGTGGACAACAACTTCAAGATGCCGCAGGTGTGGCGCTCGTCGCTGGCCCTCGATTACAAGCTGAAAACCGGCACCCGCTTCTCGGTGGAAGGCCTCTACACCAAGACTTTGCAGGACGTGAAGTTTGAAAACATCAACCTGGCCGACAACGCCACCTACTTCGCCCAGGGCCCCACGGAGAGCCCGCGCTACACCGCCGCCGGCTTCGGCAGCAAGGTGAACAGCAACTTCTCGAACGCCTTCTTCCTGACCAACACCCAGAAAGGCTACCGCTACCAGCTGACCGGCTCGGTGGGTCAGACCATCAACAACCTGATTGATGCTTCGGTGGCCTACACCTACGGCAAGAGCTACGACATCAGCAACGGCATCCGCAACTCGCCCCAGAGCAACTGGGAGCTGAACCCGGCTCTGAACGTGAACGACCCGGCCCTGGCCCTGTCGAACTTCGACCTGCGCCACCGCGTGGTGGCCTCGCTGAACCTGCACAAAACCTTCGCCCAGCGCTTCACCGGCTACTTCACCTCGGTGCTGACTTACGCCAGCGGCTCGCCCTACACCTGGGTGTACAACAACAACCTGCTCGGCAACGGCCAGCAGAACGTGCAGCTGGCCTACATCCCCAGCGGCCCGAATGACATCACCTTCGTAACGGCCGTGCCCAAAACCGCTGCCAACCCCAGCGGCTACGTGGTGGATGCTACCGGTGCCCAGTACAACGCCCTCAACAGCTTCGTGGAAGGCGACTCGTACCTGAAAACCCGCCGCGGCCAGTACGCCGAGCGCAACGCCGGCCGCACCCCCTGGAACAACCAGGCCGACGTGCGCTTCATGGTGGAAGCCAAGCTCGGCAACCTCGAGCCCAATGCTGCCGGCGTGGTGTCGTCGGGCCACACGCTCCAGATTTCGCTCGACATCATCAACGTGGGCAACCTGCTGAACCGCAACTGGGGCCGCCAGTACTTCGTGCCCAATACCTTCAACTCGACGCTGGGCACCGGCCTCACGCAGGCCGCCGCCTACGCCGACGGTGCCGGCAACCTGAACGCCAGCTACAGCTCGGTGTTCAACCGCCCCACCTACACCTACGGTACCCCGGCCACCTACTCGGTCGACCAGCTAGCCTCGCGCTGGCAGGGGCAGCTGGGCCTGCGCTACTCGTTCTAGTGCCTACGGCTCAATGAAGAATGTAGAACGAGGAATGAAGAATTGACGGCAGGTTGATTTTGAAACTTCTGCTTCGCCGACGCGGCCGTTCCCTTGGGAGCGGCCGCGTCTTCGTTTGTGCCAGGCAGGCCCGTACTTTGTTTGCGAAGACAATTCCTCATTTTCCATTCTCCATTGAAGATTTTACATCTTCCCAAGTGGTACCCGCACCGCTACGACGACCAGGACGGCGACTTCGTGGCCCGGCACGTGGCGGCCATTGCGGCCCACGGCGGCCCGGCGG
>NZ_BAAGZM010000375.1:0-4210 GCF_054778495.1 Hymenobacter agri | reverse complement strand
GGCCTAGCCGCGGTGGCGCACCTCAACTACCGGCTGGCATTCCGGCGCTGGCTGCTGCAGCGCGAGCCCGGCTGGGCCTACTGGACGTGGCTGTGCGGGCTGGCCTGGGCTCTGTTCGAGCTGCTGCAACTGCGCACCGAACATGTGCCCGAGTTCATCGACGAAAACCTGCTGATGACGGCCGTGCTGCTGGCCGTGATTGTAGCCTACGGCTACGTGGCCGACTCGTTTCGGGCCCGCCGCGCGCAGGACCACCTGCTGCAGCAAAAGGTCGAAGCCGAGCTCACAGCCCTCAAAGCCCAGGTGAACCCGCATTTCCTGTTTAATGCGCTGAACACGATTTACAACGAGGCGCAGCGCGTCGACAACGAAACCGTGGCCGACCTCATTGAGCAACTCGCCGGCATCATGCGCTTCACGCTGCAGGAATCGAAACAGCCGCTGACGAGCATCGAAAACGAGTTTTCGTTTCTGGAAAAGTACCTGGCCCTGCAGCGGGCCCGCCTGCCCGCGCGCGACGGCCTACACATCACCACCCGGCTCGACTGGGACGGAACCCCGGCCAGCATTGCCCCCTTGCTGCTGATTCCGTTCGTGGAGAATGCCTACCAGTATGGCATTAGCTTCGTACAGCCGGCCTATATTGAGCTGGAAGTAGTGGTGGAAAACCGCCGGCTGCGCTTGCACGTGGCCAACAGCATTGCGCCGGCTACCGGGCACCGGCCGGGCCCGGGCACCGGCATTGCCACCGCCCGCCAGCGCCTGGCTCTGATGTATGCGGGCCGACACGAGCTGTACATTCAGCAAACTGCCGATGCCTTCACCGTTTCCCTCACCCTCGACCTCTAGCCGCTTATGCTCCACGCCATTGCTATCGACGACGAGCCCGCGGCCCTGGAAGTGCTGCAACGGTACGCGGCCAAAGTGCCGTTTCTGGAGCTTACGCACACTTTCCTAAGCACCGCCGACGCCCTGGCCCACCTGCACACCGAGCGCGTCGACCTCATTTTTCTCGATATTCAGATGCCCGACCTGCCGGGGCTGGATTTTGCCCGGCTGGTGGCGCCGCTGCAGAAGCGCATCGTGTTCACCACGGCCTACGCCGAGCACGCCGTGGAAGGCTTCGCGCTGCAGGCACTCGACTACCTGCTCAAGCCCATTGAATTCGGCAGGTTTTTGCAGGCCTGCAACCGGGCCTACGCGCAAATGCGGCCTGCCCGCGAGGGTGGTACGCCCGGCATTTTCGTGAAGGACGGCTACGACTGGATTCGCGTGAACGTGGACCAAGTGCTCTACATTCAGTCCGATACCAACCTGCTATTTATTCACGAGCAAGGACGGCAGGTAAGCACCCGCATGACCCTGGCCGAGATGCTGGCTACGCTGCCCGCCGAGGAATTTATCCGGGTGCACAAGTCCTACATCGTGGCCCTAAAAGCCATTCGCAAAATCGAGCGGCACCAAGTTACCGTCGGCACGGTGGCCATTCCGCTGGCCGAGAGCTACCGTGAGGCTCTGCAAAACCGTCTGCTGAACAAGCCCGGCCGCTGAGCGGTATTGGGTGAGCTGGAACGTCGCAACTGGAACGTCATGCTGAGCTTGTCGAAGCATCTCTACTGCACAAGTAATCTGATTTACTATTGCGGTAAAGATGCTTCGGCTGCGCTCAGCATGACGTTCAATTTGAAATAATTACCAATCATTAATTAATGTTTAAAAAAATAGCCCTTGCCCTCGCCATTATCGGTATTATCTGGTATTCGCTGAATGATTCTAAACCGAATAACAGCAAATACCTGGCGGAATTAAATAAATTTCGCCGCGACAAAAACCAGTCGTTTCGGCAAAGCGAAAACTCACCGCTGGAAACCACGCAAAAAGCCGCTTTCGATAGCCTGAAATATTATCCCGGCGACCCGGCCTTTATACCGCACGCCGATATTTCGCGCAACTCCACCCCCGATACCATCCTGCTGCAAACCACCGGCACCCAGCCCGACAAATACCTGAATTGGGGTACGGTAAAATTCAGCTTGAATAACGCGCCGCAGCAATTACGGCTTTATGTAAAAGCCGACGGGCGCGATTCCACGCTGTTCATCCCGTTCACCGACCTCACCAACGGCCACGAAACCTACGGCGGCGGCCGCTACCTCGACGCGCCCGTGCCGAAGCTGAACGACACGGAAATTCAGCTCGATTTCAACCGGGCCTACAATCCGTACTGCGCCTACAACAACCAGTACAGCTGCCCGGTGCCGCCAGCCGAAAACCAGCTGCAGGTGCCGATTCCGGCCGGCGAGAAATCGTTTCACGACTAGCCGGCCTGGTTTCGCCGAGACAGAACAAACGATAGTGCGGCCGCGGCCAAAGCCCGGCGCCGCCGGTTATATTTACCCCCCGCTAAGGAGCTGATTTATTAGCTACCGGCCCGCAACACCTTCTCTTTAAACCCATTGCAATGTCAAAAATTAAAGTAGCCAACCCGGTTGTCGAGCTCGACGGCGACGAGATGACGCGCATCATCTGGAAGTTCATCAAGGACAAGCTGATTCTGCCCTACCTCGACCTCGACATCAAGTACTACGACCTCGGCATCGAGTACCGCGACCAGACCAACGACCAGGTCACGATTGACTCGGCCAACGCCATCAAGCAGTACGGCGTGGGCATCAAGTGCGCCACCATCACCCCCGACGAGGAGCGCGTGGCCGAGTTCGGCCTGAAGCAGATGTGGAAGTCGCCCAACGGCACCATCCGCAACATCCTGGACGGCACGGTTTTCCGCGAGCCCATCGTGATGAGCAACGTGCCCCGCCTGGTGCCGAACTGGACGGCTCCGATTTGCATCGGCCGCCACGCCTTCGGCGACCAGTACCGCGCTACCGACTTCGTAACCAAAGGCAAGGGCAAGCTCACCATCAGCTTCCAGCCCGAAGATGGCGGCGAGGCGCAGTCGTTTGAAGTGTACAACTTTAAAGGCGACGGCGTGGCCCTGGCCATGTACAACACCGATGAAAGCATCCGCGGCTTCGCCCACGCCTGCTTCAACCAGGCCCTGATGAAGGGCTGGCCGCTGTACCTGAGCACCAAAAACACCATCCTGAAGAAGTATGATGGCCGCTTCAAGGACATTTTCCAGGAGATTTACGAACAGGACTACAAAGGCAAGTTCGACGCTGCCGGCATCACCTACGAGCACCGTCTGATTGACGACATGGTGGCCTCGGCGCTGAAGTGGAACGGCAACTTCGTGTGGGCCTGCAAAAACTACGACGGCGACGTGCAGTCCGACACCGTGGCCCAGGGCTTCGGCTCGCTCGGCCTGATGACGAGCACACTGGTGACGCCCGACGGCCAGACGATGGAAGCCGAAGCCGCCCACGGCACCGTGACGCGCCACTACCGCGACCACCAGAAAGGCAAGCCTACCTCGACCAACCCCATCGCCTCCATCTTCGCCTGGACGCGCGGCCTGGAGTTCCGCGGCAAGCTCGACGGCAACCAGGAGCTTATCGACTTCTGCCACGCGCTGGAGCAGGTGTGCATCGAAACTGTGGAAAGCGGCAAGATGACCAAGGATTTGGCCGTCTGCATCCACGGCAACAAGGTGGAGCACGGCCGCGACTACCTCTACACCGAGGAATTCCTGGAAGCACTGGACGAGAACCTGAAGAAGAAGCTGGGCAAGTAAGCCACCGAAAACCTCACCCCCCGGCCCCCTCTCCCGCGGAGAGGGGGAGCCTGACGACTACGCACGATTTCGCCAGGTGCAAGACCGGTTCCCCGTCTCCCCAAGGAGAGAGGGTCAGGGGTGAGGTGAACATCAGCACGAAACGCCCATCCGGTTCGCCGGGTGGGCTTTTTCGTGCCCGGTAATTTCGTCTTTTCACCCCGCCGTACCTTTGCTCAGTCATCAGCGGCCTGACAACTGACCACCAACAACGAACAACTCCCGATGCGTATTTCCCTCGACTGGCTTAAAACCCTCATTCCGACCGACAAACCTGCCGCCGAAATTGGCGCCCTGCTCACCGGCTCGGGCCTGGAAGTGGAGAGCATGGAGGAACTGGAAAGCATTCCCGGCGGACTGCGCGGCGTGGTGCTGGGCACGGTGCTCACCTGCGAGCGCCACCCCGACGCCGACAAGCTCAGCCTGACCACCGTGGACGTAGGCGACGGCACCCCGCGCCAGATTGTGTGCGGCGCC
>NZ_BAAGZM010000374.1:0-4607 GCF_054778495.1 Hymenobacter agri | reverse complement strand
GCGCTCGCGCAGCCCCGCGAAGCCACCGGGCAGGGCCACCAACTCCGCCGCCTCGGCACGCGTGAGCTTGGTCAGGTCCACCGTGTAGCCCCACTGCGACACGTAGTACCGCGTGGCATGGCTGGTGAGTTCGTAGTGCGCGGCCACCTCGGCCGGCAGTTGATTGGTCGTTTCCATCTTAGCTGCCGGCGGCCGTTACCTCGCCAGTCAGGGCGTTGATGCTCGAGCCATCCTTGAGCGGGATGGCGCCCTCGTAGAACTGGTTGCCGTTCTGGTAGGCTTCGCCCTTGAAGGTGTAGCCCCGGCGGCCGCTGCTGAGCTTACCCGAGTCGTAAGAGCCGAGAATCTCGGCGCCCAGGCCCGCGCCGCCCACCTGCTGCACCACGCCGTCGGCGGTTTGCAGCAGCACGATGCAGCTCTCGTTCTTGATGGTGCGGTCGAACTCGGCCGCGGCCTTCGTGTTGCCGGGGTTGAAGAATTCGAACGTGGCCTTCTTGCCGCGGCCGTCGCGCTCGCCGGTGGGGTCGAGCTTGAGCTGGCCCGTGTCGAGCGTGCCGTAGGCGCTGATAAAGCCCTTGCCGTCGAGAAACTCGTGCGAGCCGTCAATGGTCACCGAGTCGCCCACGGCGCTGGTGGTCTTGAAGCCCTTGATTTTCTTGAACCAGCGCAGCGGCGCGATAAACATCGTATCGCGCACGCCGGGCGAGTTGTCTTTGCCCTGGGGACCGGGCAGGTCGGTCAAATCAGCCATGGTGCTGTTCTGCTACTGAATTGGTGAAACCATTGCGGAACTAGCCGGCGGGCTATTTCGACGCGTCTTTCTTGGTGGAGGCCCTGGCGGCCTTCTCCAGCTTGAGCAGCACGCCCGATTTGCCTTCCACCAGCTCCTTCACCAGGTCGGGGTTGGTCTTCAGGTCGGCGGCCGCGTAGGCCTGGTGCTTGTGCTGGAATTTGGGGGCCAGCACCTTGTACTGGTCCTTGCTGCCGTCCTCGGCCGTGTGGGTCACCACCACGGTTTCGTTGATGGCCGCGCCGGCCTGGGCGTTGGCCAGCTGCTCCTGCAGGTCGCTGATGGTGCCGGTGGCCTCGTCCACCTCGCCTTCGAGGTCGGTGATGCGCGTGGCCTGCTCGGTGATGCGCGTGGCCTGCTCTTCAATCCTGGCCAGGGCCTGCTCCAGCGTGAGTTCTTCTTTCTGTGCCATGGGGCTACTTTTTTACTACTGAGTGGAAAATTCGAACGGGCCAGTGCCCGGGGGCACCGGCCGACGATTCGACGATGATTTAGACCAGCTCGACGTCGTTGGTGAAGACGATTTCGGGGATGATGAAGCCGATGCCCATCCAGAAGTCGGTGAAGAACTTGAGCAGGCGGTCGACGTTCTCCACCTGGATGGCCGTCTGGTTGGCCATCTTCTTGCGCAGCTGGATGGCGTTGCCCTTGGGCGTGCACCAAATCTTCTGCGTGTTGCGGTGCGAGGGCGCCGGCGCGAGCGTGATGTTGGTGTTGTTGATGGTCAGGCCCAGGGCCCCGCCGCCGGTGTTCTTGCCGTACTTGCGCTCCTGGCCGCGCAGGAAGGCGCGGGCAATGCTCTCCGAGCAGCCCAGCATCATCGGGATGCTCCAGTAGTCCTTGTGGATGCCATCGGCGAAGGCCTCCATCTGCTCCACCACCGACGCCGGGTCGGTCGTATCGAAGGCGCCCGTGGTGATGGGCGTGATGCGGCCGGCCGTGATGTGGTCGTTGATGGTCTTTTTCAGGCCGTTGAGCGAGGTACCGGCCGCACCGGGCGTGCCGGCGGTCGGGGCCACGAATACGCCCTGGAAAATCTCGTTCATCTCAATGTCCTGCTTGATTTGCGGGATGAGGTACACCTCGCAGTACCAGCGCACGAACGGCCAGGCCTTGCGGTCGATTTCCGGGCCATCGAGGAAGCCCAGCCAAGTGGCTTCGAGGTCGTCCGGGTACTCCTGGGCGTCGACCTTCATCTTGAACTGCTGGATGGCCACCGGCACGAACTGCACGTTGGCCAGCGGGGTGAAGGCCTTCTGGAAGGGCTGCACCACGCGGCTGAACAGCGTCTTGGCCGCGCGCCAGAGCGTGTCGTCGGTGTTGATGGGCGTGAACAGCGCCTCAGTGCTGGTGGCTGAGCGCAGCAGCTGGTAGAGGCGGGCCAGGTTCTGGCCGTTGTTCATGTAGTACGACCCGAACTGGGCGACTACGTCGGTGATTTGTAAAGCCATCGAAGTGGTATTGAAATGAATAAATCAGGAGGTGTGCAGTAGCGGGGCCGGGCGGCTTAGGCGTTGCCGAGCATGCGGTTGTGGATGGCTTCCCAGCCCTTGTCGTCGCTGCTCTCCTCGGCCACGTCGCCCTTTTCCTTGGCGGGCGTGCTGCCTAGGGCGCCCGGCTGGTCGCCGAACTCCTGCGCCTGCTGGCGGGCCTGGTCGCGCTGGGTCACCAGCTCACCGATATTTTGCACGCCGGCGGCCTTCAGGGTAGCATTGGTGGCGTTGATGGATTGCTCCATGCTGTTGAAGGCGTCGGCGCTGATGAGCGCGGCGCCGGTGATGCCCTTCTCCTCCAGTTGCGTATTAGCAGCCGCAATGAGTTCGGCCGTAACGGCAGCGCCTTCGAGGCCTGCCAGGGCCGCTACGGCCGTGAATTTGTCTTTCCCAAACATGATATTAGTGGTTGATTGAGTGGCGGTAGCAGCGCCGGCGCCGCCGGCGGAATCAGCAGGGGTGGAATCGGCCGCGTCGGCCAGCTCCAGGGCCAGCTCCACGGCGCGGCCGAAGGAGCCGATTTCATCCACCAGGCCATTGCCGGCGGCGGTGGCGGCGAAGTACATGCCGCCGCGCAGCAGCTTCTTCCCTTCCGTAGTGGCCAGCTGCGGCCGATTTTCCTTCACGGCGGCGGCGAACATGTCGCGCAGCGGGTTGAGGACGTTCTCGGTGTAAGGCTTGTAGTTGCCCTGCAGCAGCTGGTAGAAGTCCTCGTTTTTTTCGTCGGAGTCGTCGGCGCGCAGGTCGTGAAACTTGACGCCCAGCTCCTCAAGCATGGGCTTGTAGTCGACGATGCTGCACATCACCCCGATAGAGCCCACCGCGCACGTGCCGTTGTTAAGCACGATGCGAGCGCACGAGGCGGCCGCCCAGTAGGCGGCCGAGGCAATCATGCCGTCCGAGTAGGCGACGACGGGCTTGCTCAGGCCCTTGAGCAGGGCGCCGAACTCGGCCGTGCCATCCACGGCACCGCCACCCGAGTCGATGCAGAGCACGTGGGCAGCAACGTTGTCGTGCGCGTCAGCCGCCAGGATGCTGCGCCCCAGGCTGGCCGTGCCCGGCACGTCCTCGCAGAGGCCCTCCTGGTCGTTTTTCATCATCACCCCCTTCAGCGAGTGGATGGCCACCGACTGCTCGGGCGCTTGGTCGTAGCTTTTCACGCGCTGGCCGCCGGCCACGGTGGCCGCACCCGGCCCGGCCACCCGGATGGCCCGCACCTTGCGCCGGGCCTCGGGCACTTCCACCTGTGCCCCCTCCCCCCGCATGAGCATAGCCACGCGCGGCAAATAGCCGAGCACCGTTTGGTGCTGGATGGCAAAGGGCCCACTCAGAATGGCGGCTAACAGGTGTTGATTGCGCATGGATGTTGGCAGTTGCTCGCACAAAGCTGCCGGCGTCCGGAACCGATAAAAAGGACATGAAAAAGCCCCGCTCCATGGAGCGGGGCGTTGCTTCAGCGGTGCATCTTCCGATTGAGCCAGGTAATGCCGCGGCTGGCCAGCGGCACCAGGAGCATGAGCAGCCACCAGGCGGAAATCATAGCAGGTCTTCGACGGTGGCCTGGCCTTCAAACACGCCGGCCAGATATTCCCGCACCACGTCGTAGAGGATGCGATAAGGCGTGCTGCCTTCTATCTTCATCAGCTCCTTGGGGCGCATGATGGGCACCGTTTTGGGCAGCGGCAGGGTCATGAGCCAATCCCCCGCCGGCTGGTTGGTTTCATCCAGCACTTTGTAGTAAAGCGGGATGTAGCCGGTATTGGTGAGCGTGTTCGGGTGCATGCTGATGGCCCGTACGTAGAGGGTTTGCGACGGCAGGCCGCCCGTATTTGAGGGCCATTGTTAGGAGCTGAAATGAATTTGGTCGAGGTAATTCCGCACGTTGGGGTTCGGCCCACCGGGGGCGGTATTGAAGTTCGGGTCGGTGCGGGTGAAGATGATGGTGTCACCCGGCGTCACGGCCACCGCGGCCGGCAGGTACTCCCCATCGCTGGCGCTGGCCGCGTACTGGTCGGTTTGCACCACGCGCGTGCCGTTGCGCTGCAGCGTGAAGAAGCTGCCGGCGCCATCCTTGTGCCCGCCCATCGTCAGCGTGGTCGCGCCGGCCGGCACGGTAAACGTGGCCGTGGCACCCAGCACGTTCGTTACCATCAGGACCGCGCCCCGGCGGGGCAATGAGGCGCTGGACGAATCAGCGCTCCAATCCCCCGCGCCGCCGGGGCCGCCGTAGGTGATGGCGGCGTTGTTGGCATCCCAGGTCAGGTTGAGCGCCGCCGCGGTGAATGCAACCGTATTGAACAGCCAGGGCCCGGCCGCGCGGCCCG
>NZ_BAAGZM010000373.1:0-4230 GCF_054778495.1 Hymenobacter agri | reverse complement strand
GCAGGCGGGCCTGCAGCGTGCCGGCGGCGGTTTCAGGATTGGAAAACCCCTGGAGCTGCGCCCGGCTGCCGGCCAGCTTCATGCTGAGCAGGCCCTGCGACACCAGCCCGGCCAGTTGGTCGAACGTGCCGTGGGCCTCGGGCCGAAACAGCACGTCGAAGAACTGCGGCAGGCGGCGGTAGTTCACCAGCAGCGTAGCGTCGGTGCCGGGCACGCGCAGCAGGTCGGTTGATGGGAAAGCGGCCTGCACTGTGGGCGCTTCGGGGTGGGCCAGACGGCGCACCACGCCCTCAACCAGGCCCTCGTTAGTACTTAATACCAGATGGTTACGGTAATTGAGCACGGTGAGACTGTGCTCGGTGCGCTGCTCGGTGAGGACGGTCAGCTCCTGGTCTTCGTAGTCGCGGGTGCTGAGGCGGTAGCGCGGGTCGCGGCCCAGGGTTTCGAGCAGGCCGCGCACTTGCCGGTACTCGGTTACGCGGCTCAGCGGCACCTGGTAGAGCACGTCGAACTCACCCGGACCGGTTACGTGCACCGAGGTGATGACCAGCTTTTTCCCCAGCAGATTAAGCAGCGCATTGCGGCGGCGGGCATTGCCACCGGCCAGGCTATCGGCCAGGGCCAGGTGGCCGGCCGCCTGCTGGAAGTAGCGCACGGCCGTGAGGTTGTCCCAGAGCTCGGTTTCCTGCAGGTGGCGCACCAGGGCGGGGTGGTCGTGGGTCGAGAGCACGAACACGGCATCGTCGGGCACCAGCGCGTAGGGGTCGACGGGTACGGCGGCCAGCGTGCGCCGGTAGTACACGTACGTGGCCAGGCTCAGGAGCAGCAGCAGCGCGGTGAGTAACGCCAGAAGCTTTCGGGACATGCGAAGGATGGAGCGGTGGAGTCGGGCGGCGAAAGTACGAACCCGCGCGCGGAGCCCGGCCGCTGCGGCCGGCGCGGCGTATCTTGCCACGTGGCTTCGCAATATCGAAAACTCCTCGCCCTGCTCCTGCTGCTGGCCCTGGCCGGCTGCGGCAAGCTGCACGAGCCCGAGCCGGCCGCCGCCGCCAGCGAGTGGATTCAGCCGACCCAGATTGATATTCTGCTGGCCAACTTCACCACCACCGTGCAACGCGTGAACGTGGCCAACTACGAGCGCACCTTCAGCGGGCCCGACTACCGCTTCGTGCCCGACCCCACCAGCGCCGGCTCCACGCCCGCCCTGTTTGCCAACTGGAGCGTGCCCGACGAAACCACCTACTTCGGCAGCCTGCGCCGCCGCACGGCCGCCAACACCACCAACACGCTCACCCTCAGCGGCCGGCGCGACCAGTTCTACACCACCGACTCGGCCGAGGTGTCGGCGCTGTATCAGCTGAAAATCACGCAGTCCGACACGGCCTTTCACGCCGGCCTGCTGCAGGGCAACCTGCGTCTGCTGCTGCGCCGCCGCAACAACGAGTGGCGCATCGTGGCCTGGCGCGACCAGCGCACCTCCCCCGCCCTGTGCTGGACGGATTTGAAGAAGTATTTCAGCTCGCATTGAGTAGAATAACGAATTGAAAAACGTCATGCTGAGCTTGTCGAAGCATCGCTACCGCGTAAGTATCTATTTACTATCACGGTAGCGATGCTTCGACAAGCTCAGCATGACGTTCTTTTTAAGTTCTTTTTAACTCCTAATCCAGCTTAAACCTCTGCCAAACCGTGTATATTGCGCTTTCTATATGAAGCCGTTACCGCGCCCCTCATTCCCAACCTTGCTGCTGGCCGCCATTGGCCTGCTGCTGGCGGTGCCGGCCTGCAACCCTTTCGCGCCGGCCCTCGACGAGGTGCCCGCCGACCAGAACGAGCTACTGGGCAACCCCATCTACGTGCGCGGCTTCTTTGACCGCTTCCGGGCCGCCTACCAACTGCGCGACTCCACGCTCTATGGCCAGCTGTTGCACCCGCGCTTCGTGTTCACCTACCGCGACTTCGCCGCCAACCTCGACCGCTCCTGGACGCGCGACGTGGATGCCAACACCACCTACCGCCTCTTCAAGGCTGCCCGCTCGGCCAATTTGCAGTGGACGCAGTACCTGCCTAGCTCCGACACGCTGACTTCCGACACACTAGCCACCGTCGAGCGCTCCTTCCTGCTCACCATCGAGCAGCGCGACAACGAGCGGTTTTCGGGTGCCGGTACGGCCCGGCTGGTACTCGTGCGCAAGCACCGCACCGACCCCTGGCGCATGCGCAGCTGGTATGACCGTAGCGAGTTTTAACGCCAAATGCGCCGCTTTTTGTGAGGCCTGCCGCTTGCGGCGGGCCTTTTCCGTTTCTTTGGCAAAAATTTCCTTGTTTCTATGACCGAACCCCAACCCGACCAGCCGCATTTTAAGCGCGCTATCAATCTTTTCGACGCCATTATGCTCGTGACCGGCAGCATGATTGGCTCGGGCATTTTCATCGTGTCGGGCAATATTGCCCGGCAGGTGGGCAGCGCCGGCTGGCTGCTGGTAGTGTGGCTGCTCACCGGCTTCATCACCATGGCCGGGGCCATCAGCTACGGCGAACTGGCCAGCATGTTCCCCAAGGTGGGCGGGCAGTATGTGTATCTGCGCGAAGCCTTCGGCCGCCTGACGGCTTTCCTGTACGGCTGGACGCTATTTCTCGTCATCCAGACCGGCGTTATCGCGGCCGTGGCCGTGGCCTTCGCCAAATTCACCGGCGTGCTGCTGCCCTGGTTTAGCGTGAAAAACGTGCTGTTTCAGGCCGGCGGCTTCGAGTTCAGCAGCGTGCAGCTGCTGGCAATTGCGCTCATCATCGGCATCACGGGCCTGAATGCGCAGGGCGTGCGCACCGGCAAGCTCATCCAGAACGTGCTAGGCAGCACCAAGCTCATCGCGCTGGCGCTGCTCATCATTTTCGGCGTGGCGCTGGGCATCAACCACGAAGCCATTGCCGCCAACTTCCACGACCTCTGGAATGCCACCCGCTACCCCGCGCCGGGCGTGAGCGCCGCGCCCGTGCCCATCAGCGGCGGCGCGCTGCTCATTGCTATCGGCATGGCCATGTCGGGCTCTTTGTTCTCGTCCGATTCGTGGAACAACATCGGCTTTGCGGGCGAAGAAATTCAGAACCCCGAGCGCACCCTGGTGCGCAGCATGGCCATCGGCACGGCCATTGTCACGGCCCTCTACATCCTCATCAACATCGTGTACCTGCTGGTGCTGCCCCTGCACGGCTCGCCCGAAGCCACCACCCTGGCCGGCCGCGGCATTCAGTACGCCACCGACGACCGCGTGGCCACCGCCGTCGCCGAATCGATGCTCGGCAAAGCCGGCGCTTACGTGATGGCCGTACTCATCATGCTCAGCACCTTCGGCGCCAACAACGGCATCATCCTCAGCGGGGCGCGCGCCTACTTTGCCATGGCCAAAGACGGCCTGTTCTTCCCCAGCCTGGCCCGCCTGAACGGGGCCGGCGTGCCCGGCCGCGCCCTGTGGGCCCAGTGCCTGTGGGCCTGCCTGCTCTGCCTCAGCGGCAGCTACGGCCAGCTGCTTGATTACGTGATGTTTGCCGTGATTCTGTTCTACGTCGTCACCATCATCGGTATTTTCGTGCTACGCCGCACCCGGCCCGACGCGCCGCGCCCCTACCGCGCCTGGGGCTACCCGGTGCTGCCGGGCCTCTACGTGCTGCTGGCCAGCGCCTTCTGCATCATCCTGCTGGTAGCGCCCGATACGGCCGAGTTCTCGCGTCGCGGCCTGGGCCTGGTGGCGCTGGGCCTGCCGGTATACTTCCTGTTCGGCAAGCGCATGGGCACTGCGGGGGATAAGGGATAGGGAATAAGGATTCTCGAATAAAAAAAGGGAAACGGCCGACTGGCCGTTTCCCTTTTTTTGTTGAGCAGTGACAATAAAGAAGGTCGGATGGGCAAGAGCCCTATTCCGTATCCCCCCTTTACCGGCGCTTGCGGCCGGTTTTGGCGTGGGGCGTCAGCGTCACGTTCACGGCTTTGTTGCCGCGGGCGGTAATCACCTCGTCGTCGTAGCCGCCGTAGCCATAGGTGAGCACGTTGTCGCCGGTAGCGGGCACTTCAATTGAATAGTTGCCGCTGGCGTCGGTGCTGGCAATTTTGTTGCTGCCTTTCAGGAAGATGGTGGCACCGGCGAGCGGGCGGCCGTTTTCGTCTTCAATCTTGCCGGCGAGCGTGGTCGTGGCTGGGGCAGCCGGTTCGGCGGCCGGTGCGGGCGCGGGGGC
>NZ_BAAGZM010000372.1:0-4231 GCF_054778495.1 Hymenobacter agri | reverse complement strand
AACGGCCTGCACGCGGCGCAGGCGGTGGCCGGGCTGCGCGCGGGCCTGCACGTCGTCATCGAAAAGCCCATTGCCCTACATGTGGCCGATGCCGAAGCCATCGTGGCCACGGCCTGCGAAACCGGCCGGCTGGCCTTTGGTGTGATGCAGAACCGCTACTCACCTCCGGCGGCATGGCTGAAGCAGGTGGTGGACGAAGGCCGGCTGGGCCGCGTGTTTCTGGTGCAGCTGAACTGCTTCTGGAACCGCGACGCGCGCTACTACCGCCCCGGCGGCTGGAAGGGCACGCAGGCCCTCGACGGCGGCACGCTCTTCACCCAGTTCAGCCACTTCGTCGACTTGCTGTACTGGGTGTTCGGCGACGTAACCAACCTCGCTGCCCGCTTCCGCGACTTCACCCACGCGGGCCTCACCGAGTTCGAAGACAGCGGCCTCGTCACTTTCGACCTTGTGCGCGGCGGCAGCGGCACGCTCAGCTACAGCACCGCCGTGTGGGACCGCAACCTCGAAAGCTCCCTCACCGTGGTGGCCGAGCGCGGCAGCCTGCGCATCGCCGGCCAGTATATGGACAAAGTGGAATACTGCCACATCCAGGACTACCAGATGCCGGCGCTCGCCCCCACTAACCCGGCCAACAACTACGGCGCCTTCCAGGGCTCGGCCGCCAACCACGTGCAGGTGATTGAAAACGTGGTGGACACCATCCAGCAGCGTAGCCACGCCACCACCAACGCCGCCGAAGGGCTGAAAGTGGTGGAAATAATCGAGCGGATTTACGCGCTGCGCTGACGGATTTCGACGCTCTGCCCCTACCTTGGCTTCGGCCACGGCCGTGCCCAGTTGCACTGCGCGTTTGCTTCTACCCGTCCCATGCAAACCCCGATTTTCCGCAGCCATTTCGGCTGGCTGCTACTGGCAGGTTTCTCCTGCCTGCAATGTTCTGCCCCCGCCAAAAAGCATCCTCTGATTGCGGGCCCCCAGGTACCAGCCGAATGGATTGAGCAGGTGCGCCGGTACGATTACAAGCACGACAACCTGCCACTGCTCAAGCAATTTGAGCAGTTCATCAAACCCGATACCCTGGACGGGGAAAGCGAGTACCCACACGTGGGCAAAGGCATCATGGAACCTGGCCCGGCGGCCGAGCTGACGCCGCTGTTTGCGAATCTGGACGAGGAGCCGGGCGAGGAGCTGCTGGGGATTCTGCGGTATGCCCGGCGCGACCCCACGCTGTTCGTTTGTAAAAAAATTGCCGGCGACTGGTACCTGCTGCACCACGAATCCATTTTTGTGCACAACGAGGAGCCGGAATTGGTGCTCGTGAACAACCGGTCGGCCAACAAGCTGTTCTACGCCCGTTTTTTGCAGGAAAGCGGCTCGGGCATTCACCGGAATTCATACCGGTTCTACAAGCTCATCCACAACCAGGTGCAACTGTGCCTGGAGCTTCCCAACCATAGCCTCATTTACGGCTGGGGCGCGGCTATGAACCAAGAGATTGAGTTAAAACTCCAGTTCGCCAGCACACAGGACGACAGCTTTCAGGCAACTTACCGCTATTCGTTTTTTCCGGGGGCCGTATTCAAACAGGACGTGCCGTGGGCCGCGCATCCGGAAATCCCGCTTATTCAAGGCGAGGACAATGTCTATTACCAATGGAATGACACGACGCGCACTTATCAGCTTGAAGATTTGCCGTACGCGTATGGTGACTCTGTTAACCTGACCGCAAGTAAAATTGCCACGTTTGGTAATTTTGGTAACGATTCCCTCTTTGTCCGGGCTTTTGCCTACGAAATCAGGCAGGCCGCGCAACACGGCACGCCCCAGGTGCGCTGGCTTTTGAAGGCCTATTTGCATTCAATAAAAAACCAGCAAAGACCAACCGTGCCTTCGGGCGAGGTGGAGCTGAAAAAGGAGGTAAACGGCACCCGGTTTTTTGGCCCCCGGCCCCCGGCAGCCCGCTAGCAGCCCCTAAGCTGGCGCTGCCCATGCTGGCAGAGGCGGAGGCTTCCTGAACGGCTGTGCGCGGACCCGACCAGCCGAATTTTACCATGGTAGCTGCCTGCGTGCGCGAAGCCGCAATTTGCTATTTGCCTCTTTCCAAACCGACTGAGGATATTCGTGCGCTAAATTGGCCGATTATCGCCCCAACAGGCTGTAGCCGGCACACCGTTCTCCTTTTCCCTTGCCATGAAAAACTACTGGTTCCTCGGGTTGCTGCTGCTGTGCAGCCTTCGTTCGTTTGGGCAAGCGCCCGAAGTACAGGTGGGCCAGGTTGCGCCGGCTTTCACGGTGCAGAACGATGCCGGTACCGTGCGCTCTGCCGATTTGAAGGGCAAAATCGTACTCATCAACTTTTTCGCTACCTGGTGCGGGCCTTGCATGCAGGAGTTGCCCCACGTGCAGGAACTGCAGCAGCGCTACCACAACAATTCAAAATTTGCACTGCTGGTAATTGGGCGCGAGCACTCACAGGCCGAGATTACGGCCTTCAAAACCCAGAAAAAATTCGACCTGCCGTTTTACCCCGACGAAAAGCGGACCGTCTATTCGCTCTTTGCCTCGGAGTACATTCCCCGCAACTACCTGCTCGATGCCGAAGGCCGGGTGGTGTACACTTCAGTGGGGTTTTCGCAGGTCGAGTTCGACAAAATGGCCGGCAAAATAGCCGAGCTACTGCAAGCAGCTCGTTAGGCGGCCCTTACTTCTTCGCGTCCACGTAGTTCTGGAAGGCGTAGGCCACGCCCAGCGTGAGGCCCTGCGAGTACTGCACGCCGGAGTCCTGGTCAAAATCGTAGAGGGCGATGCCGTTCACGGCCACGTTCACGTACTTGCCCACTTTGGCGGTGAGGGCCACGTCGAGGCGGTGGTCGATTTCGCGGAAATTCAGGTTCTTATAATTGGCAAACAGCAGGTAGCGGGCTTTCAGGTTGACGTTGGCGCTCAGGTTTTTGTCGAATTCGGCCAGCACCTGCGCGGCCAGCACTTCGAAGCGGGTGCTGTGGCCGGGGTTCACGCCGTAGGGCGTCTGGCCGGGCTCGGTGATGAAGCGCTCGACGCCGCGCACCACCGTGAGGCGCGGCGCAAAGGGCGCCAGCCGCACGTGGAAATAAGTGGCTGGGTGGTACTCAAACCCGTAGGCCGCGGTGATGAACGCCGGCGCAAAGAAGCCGGACGTGAGCGTAGCGCGCGGGTTACCAGCGGCGTCGGTGTCGTACTTGTAGCCGGGCGCGAACTGGGTGAGCAGGTTCAACGACAAAAACATGTCCCAGCGCGTGTTCAGGGCGCGGCCGTATTTGGTGTCGAGGTACAGCCGGTCCTGCCCCTTGCGGTATCCGAGGCCCTTGGTTTGGGCGAAGGCAAACAGAAAATCAGCCTCGTTATCGAAGCTGTGCGGACCCACTTTGCGGTTGGCCTTGGCGTTGAGCAGGGCGTTGAACCCGATGGTCGTTACGCCGCCCCCCTTCCAGTTCGAGCTCAGGGCCGACTCGTTCAGCCCCGCCCCGGTTTTGAACGACTTGTGCCAGGCCGGGTCGGGCGCGGGGGCGGGCGGCGTGGGGGCCGGAATGATGGCGGGCGTGGTTTGGGCCACGGCGGCGGGCGCAGCCAGTAGCAGCGCCAGGGCAAGTTGTTTCATAGCGGAGGGATGAGCAGCAAAGTAATGAACCCTGAGAAATGTACGCCCTCTTGGCTGCAATTGCAGCAATTAACCAATATTCGTTTTTCATCATAATAATTTTATTCCAGCATAATATTTTCTTTTTAATATTTTCACTAATATTGTTGCCCTCGGAGTCATCCGAGCCCGGCCCCAATTACTCTTCCAGCGGCTGGCTACCGGTCTTTTGTTCGTCACGCAACCGCTTATTCCCGTTGCCGCCTATGAGCACATACCAACTCCTTTACCAAAGCTATTCGCTCATCCCCTTCGAAACCCACGAGCTGGATGCGCTGCTGGCCAGTGCCCGCGCCCGCAACCAGCGCCGCGGCCTTAGCAGCATCCTGCTCTACACCCCCGACGGCCGCTTTCTGCAGCTCCTCGAAGGCCCGCGCGAGGCCGTGCGTGAGCTGTATTACCAGCACCTCGTGCACGACCCGCGCCACTACCACTGCCAGGTGCTGAGCGAAGGCCCCAGCGACACCCCCAGCTTCGCGGGCTGCGCCATGGATTTTTTCCCGGCTCAGGCCCAGGATTTGCGCCGCCTGCTGGCCCCGGTGCCGGTGCCCG
>NZ_BAAGZM010000371.1:0-4247 GCF_054778495.1 Hymenobacter agri | reverse complement strand
GCGCCTGGGCCCAGGCCGTGCGCCTCGGGGCCGAGTTTCTGGCCCCGCAGGAGGTAACCAAGCTGTGCCTGCAGGACGGCTACAAAGTGCTGACGCTGGGCGACGGCAGCGAAATCAGTACCAAAGCCGTGGTACTGACCACCGGCGTGAGCTACCGCACCCTCGACGTGCCGGGCATGGACCGCCTCAGCGGCGCGGGCGTGTACTACGGCGCGGCCCGCACCGAGGCCCGCAGCTGCGACGCGCAGGACGTATACATTGTGGGCGGCGGCAACTCGGCCGGGCAGGCCGCCATGTACCTGGCCACCTACGCCCGCCGGGTGTTCATCGTCATTCGGGGGGCCAACCTGGCGGCCAGCATGTCTGCCTACCTCATCGAGCAGATTCGCGACACGCCTAATATCGAACTATTGCCGCATTCGCAGGTAAAAGAAGTGTGTGGCCAGGACCACCTCGAAGCCGTGATGGTGGACGTAAACGGCACTGTAGAGAAACGTCCGGCCCGCGCCCTGTTCGTCTTCATCGGCGCCAAGCCCAGCACTGAATGGATTTGCGACCAAGTGCTATGCGACGGCAAAGGCTTCCTGCTCACCGGCCGCGACCTCGTGACCGACCCACGCTACCACGAAGTCTGGAAAAAGCAGCGCGAGCCTTACCTGCTCGAAACCTGTGCCCCCGGCATCTTTGCCGCCGGCGACAGCCGCGCCGGGGCCATGGCCCGCGTGGCCTCGGCCGTGGGCGAGGGCAGCATGGCCATCAAGTTCGTGCACCAGTACCTGGACGAGTAAAATACAATGGGTGAATGAGCGAATGGGTGAATGGGTGAATGCTGCAATAACATTCACTCATTCACCCATTCGCTCATTCACCCATTGAAATCCTACTCTTCCAGCATCAGCTGGTCGGGCAGGTTCATCAGGTAGTCGCCGTAGCCGCTTTTGCGCAGCGGGGCGGCAATGGCGCGGAGCTGGTCGGCGTCGATGAAGCCCTGGCGGTAAGCGGCTTCCTCGATGGAACCCACCTTCAGGCCCTGGCGCTGCTCGATGACTTTCACGAACTCGCCGGCCTGCATCAGGCTTTCGAACGTGCCCGTGTCGAGCCAGGCGGTGCCGCGGCCGAGGATGCCCACTTTCAGGGTGCCGCGGCGCAGGTACTCCTTGTTCACGTCGGTGATTTCGTACTCGCCGCGGGGGCTGGGCTCCAGGTTTTTGGCGATTTCTACCACGTCGTTGTCGTAGAAATACAGGCCGGGCACGGCGTAGTTGCTCTTGGGCTTGGCCGGCTTCTCCTCGATGCTGAGGGCGGTTTTGTTCTCATCGAACTCCACCACGCCGTAGCGCTCGGGGTCGTGCACGTGGTAGGCAAACACCACGCCGCCCGTGGGGTCGTTGTTCGATTTCAGCAGCTCTTCCAGGCCCGCGCCGTAGAAAATGTTGTCGCCGAGCACCAGGGCTACTTTGTCTTTGCCAATGAAGTCGGCGCCGAGCACGAAGGCTTGGGCGAGGCCGTTGGGCACTTCCTGCACCACGTATTGGAAATCGCAGCCCAGGCTCTTGCCATCACCGAGCAGCTTCTTGAACTGGGCCTGGTCGTGGGGCGTGGTGATAATCAGCACCTCGCGAATACCGGCCGAGAGCAGAATCGACAGCGGATAATAAATCATCGGCTTGTCGTACACGGGCATCAGCTGCTTCGAAACGGCGAGCGTGAGCGGATGCAGGCGGGTGCCGGAGCCGCCGGCGAGGATAATTCCTTTCATGAAATCAAATAAGGGGCAGAATCACTGGCACAAAGCTACGGCTTTGGGCGGGGTTGGGCGGGAATGCGGTAGAGACGCATATTTGCGTCTCGTCGTCCACGCCGCGCGGTCGTGTCGTTCAACGACGAGACGCATACATGCGTCTCTACAATGTTCTAATATAGCCGGGCACCGCCCGCTTCTACCGTCAGCGTCACCGACTGGCCTACCACCAAGGCCAGATTGTCGGCCTCGTGGCCGGTGGGGAAGCCGTAGGCCACCGGAAAATTATACAGCTGCGCGTAGCGGTCGATGATTTCCCAGGCCGTGGTGCCGAAGGGAATGGCATTATCGCGCATGTCGGAGAAGTGGCCCACCACCAGGCCGGCCAGGCCCGCCAGCTGCCCGCTGCGGTGCAGGTGCAGCAGCATGCGGTCGACGTGGTAGAGATACTCGTCGAGGTCTTCGAGGAAGAGGATGCGGCCCGCGAAGCTGGCCTGCGAGGGCGTGCCCGTAATGGTTTGGAGCAGGCTTAGGTTGCCGCCCACCAGCTCGCCAGTGGCGGCACCAGGCCGGTTGAGCGGGTGCGGCGCTACTTCAATGGGCTGAAACGCCTCGCCGAACAGCGCGCGGCGCAGGGTTTCGAGGGCCAGCTCGCCGCCGGCCTGGTGGAACAGCACCGGCATCACGCCGTGAATGCTGGCGTAGTTGCGGGCCAGCAGGTGCGAGTTGAGCACGGTGACATCGGAGAAACCGGCCACCCACTTGGGCGCGGCGGCGAAGCGTGTGAAATCGAGCCCGTCGACGATGCGGGCGGTGCCGTAGCCGCCGCGCGCGCACAGAATGGCGCGGATGCCGGGGTCGTCGAGCTGCTGCTGGAAGTCGCGGCGGCGCAGGTCGTCGGGGCCGGCAAACTGGTGGTACTCGCCGGCGATGCTTTCGCCCAGCACCACGTCGAGGCCCCAGCTTTCGAGGGTGGCGATGGCGGGGGCCAATTCGGCGGCCGATATTTTACGGGCCGGGCTGACGAGCGCCACGCGCTGGCCGGCCCGCAGGGGGGCGGGAAACTGAACGGACATAGTCGAAAACAAAGCAGCTGGAAAAACGGTCGCAAATAACGCACGGCCGCGCGGCCGGCCGGTCGGGCCAACCCCGGCGGCCGGTTCTGCGTCAAGCAACAAGCCCTACATCCGATTTTCCACTCTTTTCCTGGTTCCTATGAAATCTTTACTCTTTGCGGGGGTGCTGCTGCTACTCGGCCTGGCCCGGCCGGCGCTGGCCCAGATGCCCATCGACACCACCAATGGGCGCTACTTCCGGCCCGTGTTCGCGAATGTGACGGTGACGTCGGGCGTGGTGTACGGCTCGGCAGTGGGCGTTTTCGGTACGCAGCAGCTCGTGATGGACGTTTACCAGCCTACGGGCGACGCCACGGCGCAGCGGCCGGTCATCATCTTCGCCCATCAGGGCGGCTTCGTCACGGGCTCGCGTACCGAGTCGTACATGGCAAGCGTCTGCACGCAGTTTGCCAGGCTGGGGTACGTTACGGCCAGCATCGACTACCGCCTCAACCCCCTCCTAGTGCTGAACCCATCCGATACTACCGGGGTGAGCCGGGCCGCTATTCAGGGGATGCAGGATATGCGGGCGGCCGTGCGCTTCTTCCGCAACGATGCCGCCACGAGCAACACGTACCGCATCAGCCCCACCCGCATTGTGGTGGGCGGGGCTTCGGCCGGGGGCTTTATGGCGCTGGAAGTGGGCTACCTCGATAAAGCCAGCGAAGTGGATGCCAACGTGGGCCTCGCGGCGCTGGGCGGCATCGAGGGCAACAGCGGCAACCCCGGCTACAGCAGCCTGCCGCTGGCCGTGCTCAACCTGAGCGGCGCGACCAACCCGCTCAGCATCATCGAACCCGGCAACGTGCCCCTTTACAGCGCTCACGGCACCTCCGACGCCGTAGTGCCGTACCTGAAAGGGCGCGTCGGGGCGGGCCTGCCGCCCAAGTACGTGTTCGGCAGCGGCTTGCTGAATCCGTATGCCAGCAGCGTGGGCGTGTCCAACGTGCTGCGGCGCTTCAGCCGGGCGCCCCACATTCCACAGTATCCGGTGCAGAGCGCCAACACTGGCAGCGCCAACTCGGCCGCCTACGCCGACACCACGTACCGCGACATCAGGGCTTTCTTACGACCGTTGCTGGCGCCCTTCGCCGTGGCGGCCTATCCGAGCCTCACTATCAATACCAACACCACGGTAAACGGCGGCAATTACCAGGATATCACCATCAACAGCGGCACGGCTACGCTGGCCGGCAACATCACCGTATACGGCACGCTGGTTGTTAAAAGCCAGAGTGGCCAGCCCGCCGGCAGCCTGAATACCAACTGCTTTGTGGTGGACGGGCCGGGCAATTTCGACCTGCAGGCCGGGGCCCAGCTGCGCATCTGCGACGCGGCGGGCATCAGCGCCAGCGGGGCCACGGGCGCGATTCGCAACACCGGCAGCCGTA
>NZ_BAAGZM010000370.1:0-4252 GCF_054778495.1 Hymenobacter agri | reverse complement strand
CTGCCGGTGGGCACGCTGAGCGTGAGTGGGCTACCCGCCGCCGAAGGGTTGGGGTAGGCCGCCAGCCCGGCGTCGAGGGCCGCGTCGCGGGTGCCGAGGCGGATGATGCGGCGGTAGATGTCGCGGTATTCCACGCCCGTGATAGTTTCCTGACCGGCCAGCACGCGCGTGGTGATGGTGAGCACGGGCACGTGCTGGGTTTTGGCCAGCCATTTATACTCGCGGGTCAGCGGAATATCAAAGCCCTGGCCGGGCGTGCCGCCAATGGCTACGCTGTCGTGGTCGATGAGCTTGGTGACGACGCGCACCGTCTGGAACGTGCCGAAGGGCGTGGTAAGCGTGCCCCAGGCGTCGGGCCGGTTCACGCGCTTGCGCTTCTGGCTGAGGTAGCCGGCCGAAGCAATGGCGGCCGGCGTCGAGAAAAACGAGGCGCTGGAATCGGGCTGGCTGGCGAAACTCAGCGGGAAGCGGTAAATCACGTCCTGCTGGGCCTGGCTGGCATACGTCACCGGAATGGCCGTGCCGCTCAGCGTTGCGCCGAAGCCCACCGAGCGGAAGTCCTGCTGGGCTGCCGCGGCTGCCGACAGGTTATAGAATTGGTAAGTATCGGAAATAGGTAGGGGCAGGCCCACTCCGGCCGGTAGCGGCAATGCCTGTGGCGAGGCCACCGTGGCCCGGTTCACGCCGCCCGCCGGCCCGAATGTGAAGGCGTAGAACAGCGAAGTGGCCGTAATCACGCTGGCCGGCACGTACGACTCCACGCGCTGGCTGGTGGGCACCAAACCGGCGTAGTTCCAGGTTTGGTTGGCACCGCGCTGGCTCAGGGGCGGGGCGGTGGCGGGTAGCACCGGGTTGGCCACGCTCAGGCGCAGGCTGTCGACGCCAGCCGTGAGCGAGGGCATGTCGGTACGGTCGATGACGGGGGAAGTCTGGGCCAGGGCCGGAGCAGCCGTCAGCAGTAAAAAGGGTAGGAGTCGGCGCATAGAATCAGGGCAAGAGGATGCCCACGAAGATACACCGACTCCGGCCCGCTTTAAGCAACCCCCTGCATCTCGGGAATTTCGCCGGCGGGCACCACCAGCTTGCCGGCAGTAGCGTCCACAATCTGCTCCACGCTCACGCCGGGAGCGCGCTCGCGCAGCACAAAGCCGTCGGGTGTCACGTCGAGCACGGCCAGCTCAGTCACGATTTTCTTCACGCAGCGCAGGCCCGTAATAGGCAAGGTGCAGTCGGCGAGGAGCTTGCTGCTGCCGTCGCGGGCCACGTGCTGCATGGCCACGATGATGTTCTTGGCCGAGGCCACCAAATCCATGGCGCCGCCCATGCCCTTCACCATCTTGCCCGGAATCTTCCAGTTGGCAATGTCGCCGCGCTCCGAAACCTCCATCGCGCCGAGGATGGTCAAATCCACGTGCTCGCCGCGAATCATGCCGAACGAGTCGGCCGAGGAGAAGATGCTGGAGCCGGGCAGGGTGGTTACCGTCTGCTTGCCGGCGTTGATAAGGTCGGGGTCGACTTGGTCTTCGGTAGGGAAGGGGCCCATGCCGAGCAGGCCGTTTTCGGATTGCAGCTCGACGTTGATGCCGGCCGGGATGTAGTTGGCTACCAGCGTGGGAATGCCGATGCCGAGGTTGACGTAGGAATTATTCTGAACCTCCTGCGCAATGCGCCGGGCGATGCCGTGTTTGTCGAGCATGATTTCGGGTGGGATGGGAACTGGGGAAGAAAGCACGTCATGCAGAGCGCAGCGAAGCATCTCGCTTGGGGAAGTAATCCTAACTAATAGGAATTTACTGCTGCACGCGAGATGTTTCGCTGCGCTCTGCATGACGTTCTGTTAGAACTTACGACGGCCGCACCGTACGCTGCTCAATGCGCTTCTCGTAGGCGGCGCCCTGAAAAATGCGCTGCACGAAAATGCCGGGTGTGTGAATCTGGTTGGGGTCGAGCTCGCCGGCGGGCACCAACTCCTCCACTTCGGCCACCGTGATTTTGCCAGCCGTGGCCATCATGGGGTTGAAGTTGCGGGCCGTGCCTTTGTAGATGAGGTTGCCGGCGGTGTCGCCCTTCCAGGCTTTCACGAAGGCGAAATCGGCGTGCAGGGCGGTTTCGAGCAGGTACATCTTGCCGTTGAACTCGCGGCTTTCCTTGCCTTCGCCCACTTCGGTGCCGTAGCCCGCCGGGGTGTAGAAGGCCGGGATGCCCGCCCCGCCGGCCCGGCAACGCTCGGCCAGCGTGCCCTGCGGAATCAACTCTACTTCGAGCTCGCCGCTCAGAAGCTGGCGTTCAAACTCGGCGTTTTCGCCCACATAGCTCGAAATCATCTTGCGCACCTGCTTGGTTTGCAGCAGCCGGCCGATGCCGAAGTCGTCGACGCCGGCATTGTTCGAGATGCAGGTCAGGTTCTTCACGCCGAGGCGCAGAATTTCCTGAATCGAATTTTCGGGGATGCCGCACAGGCCGAAGCCGCCGAGCATCAGGGTCATGCCATCGGCCAGGCCCTGCAGGGCGGCTTCGGCGTTGGGAACGGTTTTGTCAATCATGGGGGGTGGGAATGGGCGGCGCGGGTGCGCCGTTGGGGCCGAAAATTACATCACGGCGCGGGCTTGGCCGGCGGTTGGTAGTCGAGCGGCAAGAGCTCGCCGATTTTCTCGAAGCCCCAGTAGTCTTCGTTCAGCACGGCCAGCGGCACCACCAGCACCCCGATGGCTTCCACTTCGGCCTCGGGCTGCTGCAGGTGCACCACCGATTCTTCGTAGCGGGGCCGCACCGAGGTGAAGTTGGGGCCCGGCCGGCGGTAGTTCAAATCGGGCGTTTCGCGCTCGTAGGTCACGGCCAGCAGGTCGCGGAAGCGCAGCCACACCCGGCCGCTGCCGGGCTCGGTCCGGCGCATGCTGTCGGGTGGCAGTACCGGCTTGTAGAGAAAAGCCAGCTCGCGGGGTTCGCGTAGGGCTTTCAGCAGCGAATCGGGCAATTGGGTGGTACTGTGCTGGCGTTGTAGTTGACGCAGGACTTCGTCGGCTGCCAGACGGCGGCGGTTGGGCACTCGCCGCAGCTTCTGCACCCGAAAGCCTTCTTCGGCCACGCGGTTGGCGTACACGCTCCGCAAAAAGTGCTGGTAGGAGCCCAGGTAAGCCTTTTGGCGGTTGGCGGCCCAGCGTCGGCGCTGGCGCGGGGTGCCCGGCAGGTCCTTGAAAACCACCTGCGTGAGCAGCGTAAGTCCCACGCTCTGGTCGACAAACTCGGCCCGAAAATCGAGTTGATAAAACGTGAGGTGGTAGCCTAGGGCCGGGTTTTCCACTTCGAGCGCGTGCGGCACGCTGGCCGACAGCACGTTCTGCAGCGGGTCGTAGCGCACGCGCACTCCCTCAGGATTGAGTACCCGGCACTGGCGCGAGCGCGTGGAGCTGCCCAGAAACAGCCCCAGAAAGCGCTGGTAGTCGTCGGCCCGGTTGGGCTCGGGGCGCACTACAATTTCGGCCAGCTGCTGGGCCAACGGGGCCACGAGCGGGTTGAGCATCAGCGCGCCAGTGAGGTTGACTGGCTGGCTGAATCGGCGGTAGCCCACGTAGCTCACGCCTAGGTCGTAATGCCCCGGCGGCACGTTCGCCAGCCGGAAGCGCCCTTCGGCATCGGTGGTGGTGCCCAGGCTGGTATTGGCCAGAAACACACTGGCAAACGGCAGCGGAGCCTGCGTGAGCGAATCGCGCACCTGCCCCGAAACTGATACCTGCCCCCAGCCAATAGCCGGGCACAGCAGCAGCGCCAGCAGCACCAAAAGCAACCCTTGCCGCGCCTGCCAGTGGCCGGCGGCTTCGAAGTGAACCATGCGGAGAAAGACCATTAGCACCGGCCCTGCCGCCAAGGTACTCCCGGGCTGCGACTGTTGAGCGGCCTACCGTCCCCGTACCGGCCGGGCCGCCGGCCGCGTCGCGGGAGCCGGGGTGCGCGTGGGGCTGGGCATGCCCGTGGGCACGTAGTCATACGGCAAGAGCTCGCCGATTTTCTCGAAGCCCCAGTAGCCGCCAATAGCCACCGAGAGCGGGTTGCGCAGCGAGCCGTCGGCCTGAATCTCGGCCTCATTATCGACCAGCTGCAGGCGCGATACCTGCCGCTGCGGCGGAAACGGCGTGCGCGCGTAGCCCAGTGTGGCCATCGGCTGCTTGAAGCGCGGGTCGGGCGCTTCGCCGAAGTGCGCCACCTGCAGGTCGCCGCTGAAGCGCAGGTAGGTGCGGCCGTTGGGCTTCACGTA
>NZ_BAAGZM010000369.1:0-4256 GCF_054778495.1 Hymenobacter agri | reverse complement strand
CGGGTCGTGCAGGGCCAGCAGGCTCACGGCAAACAGCGCGGCGTTGGCCGCCCCGGCCATGCCGATGGCAAACGTGGCCACCGGAATGCCTTTAGGCATCTGCACGATGCTGTGAAGCGAATCGACGCCCTGCAAGTGGCGGCTGGCCACCGGCACGCCCAGCACGGGCACGGTGGTTTTGGCGGCCAGCATGCCCGGCAGGTGGGCCGCCCCGCCCGCCCCGGCAATAATGGCCTGCAAACCGCGCGGCCCGGCCTGCTCGGCGTAGGCAAACAAGTCGTCGGGCATGCGGTGGGCCGACACCACGCGCGCTTCGTGGGCCACGCCAAAGTCCGTGAGAATCTGCACGGCGTGCTGCATGGTGTCCCAGTCGCTGCTGGAACCCATCACCACGCCGATGAGGGGCTGCGGGGTGGTGGAATCAGAGGGAGTATTCATTGTTATTATTTGGTCGTCATGCTGAGCGCAGTCGAAGCATCTCTACCACTTCGTTGGCTCATCCAGATTATTCCATTTATCAGTTAAATCGGCTGCTGATGGATTGATATCAACTACTTCCGTTTCGTAATCGAATAGAATTGAAACGATTACCGCAACATCTTCAGCGGCTAAGTTGACCCGATAGAAATCGAAAAAGCTTTCCTGCGGGGCATTGTGCAAACTGGGTTTGTCAATCTTGCTGCTTGACAGGACGCGGGTAATGAGGTCGGCAAGGTGTACTTGGCCACGCTGCGCCAAGATTCTACGAGTATCGTTCAGACTAGCAAAATCCAGAACGTTTCCACTCTTTTTTAGCCGCCTGTACTGATTCGCGTCCATTGCCTTATGAGTTAGTAAAACAGCTCAAACGAAGCGGTAGAGATGCTTCGGCTGCGCTCAGCATTCGCTAGCCAATTACCGCTCCAGCAGCACCTCCGCGCCCAGCACCACCATATCTACCCGGCCTTGCAGCGTTTGGTTGATGAAGGGCGTGTTCTGGGATTTCGATTTCATAAAGTCCTTGGTGAAAGTGGTTTCCGCCTCGGAATCGAACAGCACGCAGTCGGCGGGCTGGCCTACTTCGATGGCGGCCACCGGCAGGCCCATCAGGCGGCGCGGCGCGGCCGAGTAGCGCTTCACCAGCAGGTCCCAGCCGAACTTACCGGGCTTCACGAAGTAGTGGTAGAGCGACACCAGGGCCGTATCGAGACCGGTGATGCCGTTGGGGGCGTTGATGAAATCCTGGGCTTTCTCGAAGGGCGTGTGGGGCGCGTGGTCGGTGGCAATGAGGTCGAAAACACCTTCCTTGAGCCCTTCGAGCAGGGCGTCGCAGTCGGCTTGGGTGCGCAGGGGCGGGTTCATCTTGTAGTTGGTGTCGTAGTCGCCGATGTGCTCGTCGGTGAACAGCAGGTGGTGGGGCGATACCTCGGCCGTCACCCGCACGTCGCCGCGCGATTTCCACCAGCGGATGGTTTCCATACCCAGCTTGCTCGATACGTGCTGGATGTGCACGTGCGCTCCTGCCGCCCGGGCTAGTCGGATGTCGCGGTCGATGATAATTTCCTCGGCGCAGGCCGGCGAGCCCTTGATGCCCAGCCGGTAGCTCATCACGCCCTCGTTGAGCGCGCGCGGGCCGGCCAGCTCCGGCACCTCGCAGTGGCTGGCAAAAAACATCCCGAACTCGGTGGCGTACTGCATGGCCCGCAGCAACACGGCCGGGTCGGCGGTGGTGTCGCCGTCGTCGGTGAGCATCCTCACGCCGAGGCCGTGCATCCCCTCGATTTCGGCCAGTTCCTTGCCCTCACGGTTTTTGGTCACGCAGCCCGAGGTGTACACCGGAATGCGCGAGCGGTGCCGGGCGTTTTCGAGCACCGCGTCCACCGCCGAGGCCGAATCGAGGGCCGGGCGGGTGTTGGGCATCATCACCACGCCGGTCACGCCGCCGTTGATGGCCGCCTCGCTGCCCGTGGTGATGGTTTCCTTGTTCTCGAAGCCCGGGGCGCGGAAGTGCACGTGAGCATCGAACATGCCCGGCAGCAGCACCCGGCCGCGCGCGTCGATGACACGGGCACCCTTCGGGGCGGTCAGGCCCGGGCCGATTTCCTGAATTTTTCCTTCCACAATGAGAACATCGCTCTCGACAAGCTCAGGTGAATTTTCGGAGGCAATGCGGGCGTTTTGAAGAAGCAGCATGAATAGGGATGGGCGGGAAGAATTATTTGGAGAGATAAAAGCAGATTTACCGGAACGAGGTAGAGACGCAACATTTTGCGTCTGGTCGTCCGCGCCGTTCGGAAATCGTTGGGGTGTCATTCGGGAGTCGTTCAAACATCGTCGTTCAACGACGAGACGCAACATTTTGCGTCTCTACACCACTAAGGCACAATCACCGGCGCGCCGGCGCGCTGCGGCGCCACGTACGATTCCTGCTTCGGGAAGTCGCCGCCGGGCGTGAGCCAGTCGAGCACGGCCATGCGGACGGAGATGCCGTTTTCGACCTGGTTGGTGATGAGGCTGCGCTCGTAGTCCATCACGGCGTCGCAGAGTTCCACGCCGCGATTTACGGGGCCGGGGTGCATGATGTAGAGGCCGCGGTCGCTGATTTCGGCCAGGCGGGTATTGGTGATGCCGTACACGCGGTGGTACTCGCGCACGCTGGGGAAAAACTGCACGTCCTGGCGCTCCATCTGCACGCGGAGCAAGTACACCACGTCGGGGCCCCAGGCCATGGCGGCCTCGTAGTTGGTGAAGCGCGGGATGCTGGCCGGCACGTACTTGGGCACCAGCGAGCCCGGCCCGAGGTAGGCCACTTCCACGCCCAGCTTTTGCAGTAGCGTGCTGGTGGAGCGCGCCACCCGCGAGTGCAGGATGTCGCCGATGATGAGCACCTTCTTGCCGCGCGGGTCGGGAAATTTCTCCTTGATGGTGAAGGCGTCGAGCAGGGCCTGGGTGGGGTGCTCGTGGGCGCCGTCGCCGGCGTTGATGACCGAGGCCGTGGTCTGGCGCGCAATCATGCCCGGCAGGCCCGAGTGGCTGTGGCGCACCACGATGTAGTCGGTCCGCATGGCCTGGAGCGTCTCGATGGTTTCGCGCACCGACTCGCCCTTGGTAATGGACGAATGGTCGACGTTGAAGTTCGTGACCTCGGCCGAGAGGCGCTTGGCCGCCACCTCAAACGAGGAGTGCGTGCGGGTGCTAGCCTCGTAGAACAGCATCAGCACCGACTTGCCTTCGAGGGCCGGAATTTTCTTCACCGAGCGGGTGAACAGTTTCTTGAACGACGTGGATTGGTCGAGCAGAAACTCGATTTCCTCGCGGTGCAGCGAGGCGATGTCGAGCAGGTCTTTACGGGCCATAGCGAAGAAAAATGAGTACGTGGGTCAGAAAGAGAGGCGGGTGAAACTGGCCGCTGGCGCAGCGCTCACCCCGAAGTGCCGGCGTGAAGCGTGACGGGGCAGCAGTGCCTCGGCCAAACGCCGCGGGCATAAAAAAACCGTTTCGGAATCCGAAACGGCGGCGGGGCAACGGGCAGAAAAAATAACGGAAACGGCAGCGGCAAAATCAGGAAAACCGATGGCGGTGAAGCCGTTCTGGCTTTCCCGCGGGTCCCGGCCAAGCAGGGTTCCACGCTTCATCAACTGGTGTTTTGGTTGAAGCATGGTGCAAAACTACGGAATTGTTAAGCGGGGCTGTCCATTGATAATGTTATTTTTTTTCGCGCCGTCTCACTCGAATTTTTATTTCCAGTCTAACGGCTTAGCCCACGCGCTTTTGGTCGCCATTTGCGCCATCAAGAAAAAGCCCCGCCCGCGTAACCCCTTGCCCTGCAAGCTCAATCGACCTTACCTTTGGCTCTTTATGACGCCCGTTACCGGCTGGCAAGCCCCTGTTTTGTAGTAACAAGCCGCCCCTGAAGCGCCTCGCGTTTCAGGGGCGGCTTCGTTTTGGGCCGGCGTGGTATGAGGGAGTATCTGCGAGCGTATTTAAAAATTTCAAAGACCGTTATGCCGAGCGCAGTCCACACATGACGTTCAAAATCGTTACGGCAACCAGCCCGCCCTACTTTCCCCGCGCCAGCGCCTTGTTAATCTGGCTCACCAGTGCCGGGCCTTCGTAGATGAAGCCGGTGTAGAGCTGCACCAGCGTGGCGCCGGCGGCCAGCTTTTCCTGCGCATCGGCCGCCGAGTGAATGCCGCCGGCCCCGATAATGGGCAGCGCGCCGCCGGATTTCTGGTGCAGGTAGCGAATGACCTCGGTGGCCCGCGCCCGCAGCGGCC
>NZ_BAAGZM010000368.1:0-4263 GCF_054778495.1 Hymenobacter agri | reverse complement strand
AGGCTGGGGGAAAAGGCGGCCGGCCACGGCTTCGAGCAAGGCGTAGGCTTCGGGAGCCAGGAACTGCGGGGCGTAGTCGGCCGGCGCATCAAGGCGGGCCTGCAGGGCGGCGCGGGTGGCTTCCGATACGTGCGGTGAATCGAGCAGGGCGCGCACGGTGCCGCTGGGGTACGTGGGAGGGGTGGACATAGGGTTGGGCTTGGGCCAATACCGAGTATATACGGACGGTTCAGCTAAATACCCTTACGTATAATTCCCCGCAAAAGGGTGCAGGTTTTGGCGGGTATTTCTTAAACAAAACGCATAAAAAAAGCCGCCGACCCAGGGCCGGCGGCTTTCCCGCGCGCAAAGCAGGCGGCGCGTTACTTGAACAAGGCCAGCGCCTTAATAAACGTTTGCGACACGCCCCAGGCCAGCGGAATGCCCACGAAAAGCCAGGCTAGGACCAGCGAGCCACCGGCACCGCCTGCGGCCGGAGCCGGCGTTGAGTTATTGGGTTGCGGATTCATGTTGAATGCGATGGATGGATTGAAAGATTGAAACTTAGTGGCCGCCGGCCTCTGCCGTCACGGGGCCTTTTTCGTAGTATTTCTCGTTCACGGCCGTCACGATGATGTTGGCCAGGAAACCCACCACCAGCAGGCCGGCCATGGTGTAAAACACCGTCTGGTACATGGCGGCGCCGGTGAAGCCTTCGGCCTTGCGGCTGTCGGACAGGTAATGCACGATGAGCGGCCCGAGCACGCCCGCCGTGCTCCAGGCCGTGAGCAAACGGCCGTGAATGGCACCCACCTGGTACTTGCCAAACAGGTCGGAGAGGTAGGCCGGGGCCGTGGCAAAACCACCGCCGTACATGCTGATAATCACGCAGGCAACCACCACAAACAGCGTCAGCTGCGCATTGATGCCCAGCGTGGGCGCCAAGGCATACAGCGCCACGCCCAAGCCAAAGTAGATGGCGTACGTCACCTTACGCCCCAGCTTATCCGATGCCGACGACCAGAAGAAACGCCCCAGCAGATTGAACAAGCTGAGCAGGCCCACAAAGCCGGCTCCGGCCGCCGCCAGGGCCGCCGTGTCCATGCCCTTGCCTTTTTCGGTGCCGGAAATGACGGATTGAATGAGCGGCGAAGCCGTTTCGAGCACGCCAATGCCCGCCGTCACGTTGCAGAGCAGCACCACCCACAGCATCCAGAACTGCGGCGTTTTGATGGCGTTATCGGCCGACACGTTGGCCGTGGTAATCATGTCGTTGTGCTCGGTGCTGGGCACGTAGCCTTCGGGCTTCCAGTCGTCGGCGGGCACGCGGATGGTCCAGACGCCAAACTGCATGAACAGCAAGTAGATAATGCCCATCACGATGAACGTGGGGGCCACACCCAGCGGGGCCGAGGCTTTGAAGTGGGTCATCAGGTTGTTGGCCAGCGGCGAGCCAATCATGGCGCCGCCGCCAAAGCCCATAATGGCCATGCCCGTGGCCACCCCCTTGCGGTCCGGAAACCACTTGATGAGCGTGCTCACCGGCGAAATGTAGCCAATGCCCAGCCCGATGCCGCCCACAAACCCGTAGCCAAAATACAACAGCCAGATGCTGTGCAGGTGAATACCCAGCGCGGCAATCAGGAAGCCACCACCGAAGCAGAGTGACGAGGCGAGCATGGCCTTGCGCGGCCCCACGCGCTCGAGCCATTTCCCAAAAATGGCCGCCGATAACCCCAGCAGCACAATGGCAATGGAAAACGTGACCCCGATTTGCAGCGGCGTCCAGTCATCAGGCGCGGGCTTGGCCGGGTCGCCGCTGATGAGGGCCCCCAGCGGCTTGTTGAATACGCTGAACGCATACGCCTGCCCAATGGCCAGGTGGATGGCCAGCGCGGCCGGCGGCACCAGCCAGCGGTTGTAGCCCGGGCCCGCTACCGTGCGGCTGCGGTCAAGCAGGGAAGAGGAGTTTTCGGCCATGTACGAAGTGGGAATTGAAGTGAAAGAAGAAAGTGGGTACTGCGCCCCACGCCTTAAAAGCGGGCCGCAAGCGCCAAGGTAACCGGCTGGTTCGTTGGTTGATTGCGGCCGGCGCGGAAATGTTGCTAAACAGGTATAGGTTCTGTGCTGGCAATAAAATGGAACGTCATGCTGAGCGAAGTCGAAGCATCTCTACCGCAGTAGTAAATCCTGTCGATTGATTTTACTCTCGCGGTAGGGATGCTTCGACTTCGCTCAGCATGACGCTCTTCATTATAGCTTCTATCGAACAAGCGCTACTCGTCGCTGCTGAGCTTGCCGCCGGTGATGTGCACAAGCGAACCCGTCATAAATGAGCCGTCCTGCGAGGCTAGCAGCACGTAGGCCGGGGCCAGCTCCTCGGGCTGGCCGGGGCGCTTGAGGGCCACTTCGTGGCCGAATTTGGCAATTTCCTCCCGCGGCATGGTGCCGGGGATGTTGGGCGTCCAGACCGGGCCGGGCACCACGCAGTTCACCCGAATGCCTTTCTCGCCCAGGTACAGCGCCAGCGACTTGGTGAGGGCGTGAATACCGGCCTTCGAGCAGGCGTAATCGACCAGAATCGGAATGCCCACGATGCCCACGATGCTGCCCGTGTTGATGATGCAGTCGCCCTTCTGCAAGTGCGGAATCACGGCCTGCGCCATCCAGATGTAGCCCAGAATGTTGGTATCGAAGGTGCGACGAATCTGCTCCTCCGGAATGTCCTCGAATTTCTCCTGGCTCATCTGGAAGGCGGCGTTGTTCACCAGAATGTTCAGCCCGCCCAGCTCGGCCCGGGTGCGGCGCACGGCCTGCTTGCACTGCTCGGGGTCGCGCACATCGAGCTGCAGCAGCAGGCACTTGCGCTTCTCTTTCTCGACCATTTGCTTGGTTTTCTCAGCGTCTTCCACGTTTTCGTTGAAAACCACGGCCACGTGCGCACCTTCCTTGGCGAAGGCAATGGCCACGGCCCGGCCGATGCCGGAGTCGGCCCCGGTCACGATGGCCACTTTGTCTTTGAGCTTGCCGGCGGCTTTGTAATTAGCTAGGTCCGAATCGGGCTGCAGCTTCATATCGGCCTGTTTGGCCGGGTATGGCAGCTTTTGGGCGGCGGCCTTCATGTCTTTGGCCGTGGGGCGGCTTTCGGCTTTGGCGGGCGCGGCTTTTTGGGCGGCCGGCTTTTTGGTAGCGGGCTGGGCGGGAGCGGGCTTTTTGGGGGGCATAGCTTGTGCGGAGTAGGGTTGGGCTACTACTTACGCGAGATGCTGCCCAATGGCTACCTCGCAACTCGGCTATTGCGCGCACGATGAGCCGGCCATCCCACAAAAATCCTTGTCAGGCACTGGGGTCGGGGAAGTGCGGAGGGGCGGGCTTACCTGGCAACTGGCTTCGCTGAAAATGCCGGTGCAACGCCGCCGTGGCCCACATCGCGCCGAACGGTGCCAGAAAATACAGCCACATGTGCGTGGCAATGCCCGCCGCCACGGCCGTGCCCAGCGTGCGCGCCGGGTTCAGGCTCATGCCCGACAGTGGGGCTTCTACTACCACAAACAGCGCCAGCGCCAGGCCCGCTAGGACCCCCGCCCACGGTTTCAGCCGGCGCGAATGCAGCGCCCACAGTAGCACCAGCATTAGCGCCGCCGAAATCAGAACTTCGGCCCCCAAAGCCAGCGCCCAGCCGTGGGTGCCCTCAATGGGCGTAGTGGTGTTGTAGCGGATGTCAGGATGGTCAAACCAGGGTTTCAGCAGCCCAAACATGGCCAAGCCCGCCAGCACCGCCCCGGCAAACTGCGCCAGCCCGTACCACAGCGCATCGGCCGTGGCAATGTAGCCCAGCTGCCAGAAGCCCAGCGTCACGGCCGGGTTGAAGTGCGCGCCCGAGCGTTTGCCCCAAGGCGAGTTGGCCATGGCGGCAATCAGCAGCGCCAGAGCCGCCCCCACACCAATGCGCTGCACCCAGGGCTGCGGCCCCAACGCCCGCGCCAGGGCCGAATCGGGGTGGTGAAATACCACGCTGGCCACGCTCGACACCATTAGGAACGCCATGATGCCTGCGGCCTCAACCAGATAATGGCACCAGTGGCGGCGCAGGGCCCGGGCAAGGGAAGCGGCAAAAGCCATTCGGAAGGGGTGGTGGTGCCCTCCTGCAACGCAGAAAACGCCAGTGGGTTAAACCGTAATGCCGAGCCTGCCTATAGGCGGCGCAGTACCACGCGCCGGTTGCGGGGGCGCTGGGCGGGGTCGGCATTGTCGGCCACGGGCTGGGAGCCGCCGTAGCCCAGC
>NZ_BAAGZM010000367.1:0-4283 GCF_054778495.1 Hymenobacter agri | reverse complement strand
CGGCAGCAGCCCGTAGCGGCCTGGCCCGCCCCACCGCTGCAGCAACCGCTGCTGTTTCTGGAGCATTCCGAGTTCACCGGCCTCGGCTTTAGCGAAACCCTGGCCGCCAGCCGGGCCGCGGCGGCCGACTCGCTCCCGCTGCGACTGTATCGGCTGCGCTGAGTAGTGCGGCCGGCCGTTTAGGTAGTAAAACCAAAGCCCCCGCTACCAGCAGCTGGCAACGGGGGCTTTGACAGGTAGGAAAACCGGCCGCTTACTGCGCCGTCGTCGGCAGCGTGTTCACGTCGATGGCCGGAATACTGGCGCGGTAGCTGAAATTAATCGCCGAAATGAAGGTGTTGGCCAGCAGCGCATTGCCGCGCGGCGTTAGGGTGTAGTAGTCAAGCGAAAAGAAGTTGCCGCGCACGGGCTCGGTCGAGTACGTCACGCCCGATACCGAGTACGTGCCGGTGTCGGACACGTTGGCCGGGAAGGCCGGGCTGGTATCGAGGGCATACAAGCCGTCGGCACCCTTGGGCAGCTTATACACCGATTTGGCCAGGCGCTCCAGCTCATCGTTGTAGTTGTTCAAAATTACCTTCACGCGGTCGTATTCGGTTTTCAGCAGCACATCGGCATTGCGCAGGGGGTTGCGAATGTCGCGGCCGTAGGGCAGCTGCAACGTGGTGCCATTCACCACCACCGGCGTGCGCACGCCAATGCGGGCGATGGCCGTAGCCAGCACATAGTCGCCGTCGTTGATGTGCTCGCCCGACCCAAAGTTCTCCACGTACAGGCGGGCCGTGTCGCTGCTGGCCACCTGCAGGCGGCGCTCTAGGGCCACGCCTGCGCCCTGGCGCAGCAGGGCCAGCGTGAACAGCGGGGGCAGCTTGGCAATCACGCCCGGGCGCCCGTTGGCGGTCAGCACGTCCAGCACCTTTTTGGCGTTGGTTTTCATGAACAGCTCAAGGTTGGCCGGCAGCGGGCAGGTGCCGCCGCTGCGCACGTAGGGCACGAAGCTGTCGAGGCCCAGAAAATAGGTGAAGAAGGTGGCCGACGCGCTGGCATCCGTCACGGTCTTCAGGTAGGTGCGGCTATCGGCGGCCGGCAGCAGGCGCTCAAAATACGGGTTGAAAGCTCCGCCGGGCTTGGCATTGGCAGCATTGCCCAGGCCGGCCGTTTCGATTTGGGTGAGCTGCAGGCCGGGCACGCCCAGGTTCTGGGGCAGCGCACCGGCCGTGGCACTGCGCGTGAGCAGGCGCACCGTGTCGGGGCCGCCGCAGGCTGCGGGGTTAATGACGGTGCTGGTCACGGCCTGGCCGTTTACTTGCCGCACGCGGGGCAGCCCAAGCGCCGTGAAGTCAACCAGCGTAAGGTATCCCGAACCCGTGCCGGCCTCCAGCAGGGGCTGCGTGAAGGTGGCACTTGGGTTGGCGCGGCGAAACTGCTGGGCCAGCAGGTTGGGATATGAATATTCCTGGCTGGCGCGCGTGAGGCCGCCGTTGCTTTGGCCGGCCGTGTAGGTGTCGCCCACGGCCACATACCGGCTGGCATCGATAACGGTGCTGGGAGCGGGAGTATCCTGGCCCGGCGCACAGGCAGTAAGCAACAGCGCGCTGGCCGCGCCCACGAGCGGCGAATACAGCTTCATCATGCTAAAAGACGAAAAAAACGAAGATGAAAGTTCTTAAAAAGCCACCGCCACGCCTACCGAAGCCGTTTGCACGGCCATCTGGTAGCTGCCGCTGATGTTGCCCACCTGGGTGCTGAGCGGGTTGGTGCGGGCCGTGCGGCGCTGGCCGTACTCAAACGCGTAAGCTGCTTCCAGGCTCAGGCGCTGGGTAAGCTGATAGGCTAGGCCGGCCGAAACGCCCAGACGGTTGGCGTCGATGAACTCGGGGTTGATGTACTCATCGCGGATGGGTGTTTCGTCGTAGCGCACGCCGGCGAGCAGGGTCAGCTGCGGGTTCAGCTGGTACTCGGCGCCGATGCGGAACGTCATGGCATCCTCGTAGCGGCGCGGCTGGTTGACGCGGCGTGCGGGCTGGCTGCCGCTGGCGGCCAGGTCCAGCTTCAGCGAGTCGAGGTTGCTCCAGCCGGTGAGGGTGAAATCAAAGGTGAGCAGCAGCTTCTTGTTGATACGGTCGGCAATACCCACCGCCACCGTGTTGGGGAGGTTGAACTGGGTGTTCAGGCCCGTGCTGGCGGGCAGGGCGGCGGCATCGCGGGCCGGCACGCCGGTGTAGGTGCTGGTGCCGTTTTTCAGCTTGAGATTGACGCCCGTGCGGTAGCTGATGCCAAAAGAGAGATTGTCGCCGGTGCGGCCGTACAGGCCCACGCTCACGCCATAGCCCGAGCCGCTGGCGCTAAGCCGGGCACTGGCCGAGGGGTCGTCGTACTGGCCCAGGGCGCGGCGCTGGGAGTATTTGCCGTAGGCGTAAATGAAGCCCACGCCGGCCCCGAAGTTCTCGTTCAGCTTAAATGCCACCGTAGGTTGCACGAAATAGGTATTGAGCTGGCTTTCCTGAATCACGGAACGGCCCTCCCAGTTGTCGGGCCACTTGGTGTGGTAGCCGTAGGGAGTGGTGACGCTCAGGCCCAGCGTCACGCGCTTGCTTACGGCACGGGTGGCGTAGACGTAGCCGCCGGGCAGCACGGTCAGGGCTTGGTCGGTGCGCTGGTAGGTATCCTGGCCCACAAACGACGAGCGGCGCAGCTGGCCCAGGCCGCCAATGCTCAGGCGCGTGAGCGAGTCGCCCCACTGGCTCAGCAGGCCCGGGTTTACGCTCAGGCCCGCAATGCTGTTGATGTAGGCCGTGCTGGCGCCGCCCAGGCCCAACACGCGGGCACCTTGCGGCCCGGTTTCAAATCCGCCGGCCGAAGCCGTCAGTCCACAGAAGACAGGAATAAGAAAGAGAAGAGGTTGACGCATACGGGCGGTTTGGCGGAAAATTGGGAAACAAATGTACACAAGCGCAAGCTTTTGCAACGGCCAGGTAATATGAAACGGCCATCGAAGGCCCACTAGGGTCAATGCAAGCCCGATTGCCCACGGAAATGTGCTGAACGATGCTGCCCTTGGCCCTACTTGTCGTCAGAATTATCGCTTCACGCCGAGGCTATCGAGCCGGTGCTGGTAGCGGCGGGCATTCTGCTTGTGCTGGGCGTAGGTTTCGGCAAAATCCGAAAAGCCGCTGCCATCGGGCCGCGCGCAGAAAAACAGGTTGTTGTTGTGCGCGGGCTTGAGCACGGCCAGCAGCGAGCCCGGCAGCGGCGTGGTGATGGGGCCCGGCGGCAGGCCCTTGTGGCGGTAGGTGTTGTAGGGCGAATCCACTTTCTTGTCCACGTTCAGCACGCGCTTGCGGGTGCCCAGGCCGTGCAGGGGCCAGAGCAGGGTGGGGTCGGCCTGCAAGGGCTGGCCGTTGCGCAGGCGGTTGAGGTACACGGCGGCGATGAGCGGTTTGTCCGTCGGCTGGGCGGTTTCGCGCTGCACAATGCTGGCCAGCACGCTCACCTGGGTGCGCGTCATCTTCAGAGAATCGGCCCGCGCCTGCCGCTCGGGCCGCCAGAACCGCCGGTAGCGGGCCGCCACCGAATCAAGAAATACCGGCGCCGGCGTATTCCACAGCAGCCGATACTGCCCCGGAATGAACATGGTGCGAATAGTGCAGGTGTCGAGGTGGTACCGCGCCAGCAGGCCGGCATTGTCGCCGAGCAATAATTCCAGCTTAAAGGAGTCGGTTTCGAGCCGGCCGCACACCTTGCGCGGCAGCTGCTCGATGTAGTGAAACGGCTTCAGCTCGAACTGCACCGTGTCCTGGCGGCCCTGCAGCAGCATTTTCACCAGCTCAACGTTGCTCATTCCAGGCTCCAGCCGGTAGCGGCCGGGCTTCACGCGGGCCGGGTAGTCGTGCTGCTCGGCCACCCAGCGGAAGGTAGTCGGCTCAATCAGTAGCTCGTGCCGTTGCAGCGAGTCGAGCACCGCCGCGTAGCCCGTACCGGTTCGGATGTAGAGGTAAGCCGGCCCCTCGGCAAAGGCTGCCACGTTGGGGCGGTAGGCCACGCGCCATACGGCGTAGCCCGCGGCGGCCAACAGTAACGCGAGCAGCAGGAAGTAGGGAAGAAGGCGGCGGGAGCGGCGGGGCAAATGCGTTAGTTCAGGGTGAAGGGTAAAGTTAGGGCGGTTTTGTGAGGGCAACCGGAACAGTGTGCGTCTGCGACGCGCGCTAGCAAGGGGTTCTTACACGCTCCAGCCTTTGCAACGGCTCATCGGTACTTGACACCGGCCAGTGCCGAGGCACTTA
>NZ_BAAGZM010000366.1:0-4286 GCF_054778495.1 Hymenobacter agri | reverse complement strand
GTTTGCCGGCAAGGTGCCGGGCTACATTACGGCCGAAACCCGCGGCGACCGGGGCTTCGGCTACGACCCCGTGTTTGTGCCCACCGAGGGCGACGGCCGCACCTTCGCCGAGATGAGCGGCGACGAGAAAAACCGCATCAGCCACCGCGCGCGGGCCGTGGCCGGGCTGCTGGCTTTTTTATCAATGAGCAATGACTAATTGTCAATGAGCAATTTGCGAATGATGAGCGGTCAATTGCCTATTGCTCATTGCTCATTGCTCATTGAACCCCATTACCTTTGCCCGTTATGCAGACCCCCTACTTAATTGGTATTACCGGCGGCAGTGCTTCTGGCAAAACCACCTTCCTGCGCCGGCTGCTGGAAGCTTTCCCGGAAGAGCAGATTTGCCTCATTTCGCAGGACAACTACTACCACCCGCGCGAAAAGCAAATGCGCGATGAACAGGGCGTGGAAAACTTCGACCTGCCCGCCAGCATCGACGCGGCCGCTTATGCCGCCGATGTGCTGCGCATCAGCCAGGGCCACGAGGTGCGGCGCAAAGAATACACCTTCAACAACGCGGCCGTAACGCCCAAAGAACTGGTATTCCGGCCCGCCCCCATTGTTGTAGTAGAAGGCATTTTCGTGTTTCACTTCGAAGAAATTGCCCGGCTGCTCAACCTGAAAGTGTACATCGATGCGCAGGAGCACGTGAAGCTGCACCGCCGCATTATCCGCGACCGCGACGAGCGCGGCTATGACCTGGCCGACGTGCTCTACCGCTACACCCACCACGTGGCACCGACTTACGAGCAATTCATCGCCCCCTACAAACACTACGCCGACATCGTGATTCCTAATAACCGCCATTTTGAGCGCGGACTGGAGGTATTGGTGGGCTATTTGAAAGCCCGGATTGGAACAACGGCAGAGTAATAGCTCGCCGGGAGCGAAGGCAGGAGCAGAATAGTAGTGCAGGTATTCTGGAATTTTTTTGAGAAATTTCAGCACTATGTCCGCTAAGCGGTAGTATCTTGGGCGTACTTTCGGCGGCGTCGTTGGTCCTTGGGGCCAATGACGCCGTAGAAGTCTCGGAATCAGCCACTATTTTTCCTCTTCGCCATGAAACGTCTCCTTACCCGCTGCTTTGCCTTGGCCATGTTTCCCGGGCTGCTGGCTTTGGCCGGCTGCGATAAGAACGGCCAGGCGGGTGTGCTGCAGCACCCGGCCAGCAATGCCGCCCTGCGCGCCGTGGTAACGCCCGACAAAGCCTACGACGCCACGTTCGACGCCACGCTCGACAAGCTAAACCAGGAAAACTACCTCATCATTACCAAAGCCGAGCGGGGCAGCGTGTTCACGGTGCACACCGGTCCGCTGCCCGCCGCCGACCACGCCGTGTGCTTCGCCAGCACCAAAAACGCAGGTTTTAAGGAGTGCGTGGAAGAATACTACCACAACGCCGGCGGCGTCGCCATTCAGAACAACGAAGCTGGCTGGTGGGCCACGCCTTTATAGGAGATACAGGGAAGGAGGACCTAGGGGTAGGAGTGCAGGAGTTTAACCCATCTTTGTTCAACTCTTGCCCTCTTCTTCCCATACCCTCCTACTCTAAAAATGTATAGCAAAGCGGAAGTTACCCAATTGCGCCAGGCATTCTGGACGGCTTTTGGGCAGTATATGGCCCCCGTGCCCTCGGCCGAGGGCGACACCACCAACTGGATAAACTACAAGACGGGCCTCAAAAACGTGTATTTCCGGATGCAGGCCGACAAGGCGCGCGCCAGCATCGCCATCGAACTCACCCATCCCGACGCGGGCATTCGCGAGCTGTTCTGGGAGCAGTTTCTGGAGCTGCGCACGCTGCTGCACGAAACCTTGGGCGAAGAATGGACCTGGGAAGCCGACTACGTCGACGCCCACGGCCAGGTGCTGAGCCGCATCTACACCGAACTGGCCCCGGTGAACCTGTTCAACCGCGACGACTGGCCCCGGCTGATTTCGTTTTTTAAGCCGCGCATCGTGGCGCTCGATGCCTTCTGGGCCGATGCGCAATGGTCGTTTGAGGCGTTGAAGTAGGGAATGACCATGCAATGCAAAAATATTGGTTTCGCTATTGCGCCAATGGGTGTGTGGGGGGGGTATTGTTATATTTACTTCATCCAATTCAATCTGCATCTTCCCAGTTGAATTGGCTCAGCGGCATTACTGGATTGCCTCTCCACATATGATTGATTACCATATGGGCAAAGCCGAAAACCAATTTTGAATAGAGTAGGCGTTTCCTTTCATTTTACCATGAAAAATCTACTGCTTCGTTTTAGCCTGCCATTGTCGATTGTAGCACTAATTACTACCGGCATTATGACCGGATGCGACAAAAAAGAAACTCTTACAGACGTAAACCAAACGGTGCAAAAGGCGCAGAATGCTGAGCAGGTGACCGCAGATGCTGACTACGACAACGTGTTCAAGTCTACTACCGCCATGCTTGATAATGAAAGCTATTTGACGATAACGAAAGCGGAAGGAGGATATGTATTTACCATAAAGAGCGGCACTGCTATTGTTAATCGCCAATAGAGCCTGTTTGTCATGACACGGATGCTTCTCTTACCTTCGCTCGGTGTTGCCGCGACTATGTGAACGCCCATGGTTGCATTAATGTAACGCACACCAATAGCGGTGGATGGAATGGGTGGGCTTGCGGCGGTTAATTACTACTATTGAATTATTTACAACTGGCGTAAGGCAGTTTAATAAACCCTCGTTCTTTCGGTGGACGGGGGGGTTAATTGCATATGTTATAAATATCCCATTAATAAACTTTGTCAACCCAGCCCTGCAAATTTTGCCGCGCATCGTGGCGCTGGATGCCTTTTGGGCCGACGCGCAGTGGAGCTTTGAGGCACTGAAGCAGCGATTCAATAGGTACACTACTATATTTCAAAGTATGCCCTATAAACAGGTAGCAATTGACGATGAGATGTTTGCCTGGGACGTGGTCCCGGGCTGGGAACGCAGCTTCGGTGTTCGCTTCGCCCAATACGACTTTGCCCAGGCCACTACGGTGGGCGATGTATGGGCGGTAGTAGAAAGGCATCTGATTGCGCAGGTAGGCGAAAACCCATCGGGACAAAACGTGGCCTGCACCACGCAACGCACGTTTTACCGGCTGCGACGCGCCCTGCTGACGCAGGGCGTAAAGCGGGAAGCGGTATTTCCGAAAGCCCAGCTTAATGCACTATTTCCGCGGCGCGGGCGCTGCCGGCAGTGGCGCACGCTGCAACAGGCCAGTGAACTGCCGCTGCCTGCTCTGCGCATGTCCCCGGTGCTGTACGTGACCATCTGGGCGTTGAGTTCGGTTATTTACTGGCCAATCGCCCCTAATTTGGGCCAGGCGGCAATTGCCGGGCTAGCAACAGCCTTGGTTAGCAGCGGCATGCGGTGGCTGCAGTGGCATTTCGCTTCTGGTACGCTGGGCGAACTCACGGCTGACATGGTTGCTGCACAATATCGAGTGCTCGCGCATTCTCACATTCGCAACAACATGGGCGAAATGCGGGATATTGTGCTGCAAGGAATTGCCCGCTGCGGGATTGAGGAGGAAGAAATTGACTACGACGAGCTGCGCGACGGCACGAAACTGGTGTTTTAACATTCTCACGACTAGACTGCTACACCGGTATCCACACATAACCCCGGACACTGGCGCAGCGACTTGCCCGCATTCGCGCGCAATCGGTATCTTTGCAGACCCCGTACTTGCCCATGCTGGTTCTGTTATCCCGTTTTTGGTTCTCGCTCCGCTTTGCCCTGCTCGCCGCCACGGTGCTGCTGGTGCTGGGCCTGCCATACTCGTTTATTGAGCTACCCTTGTTCGACCCGCGCGTGTACGCCGCGGCGTGGTGGACACCCTCACTCGGCGACCTGCTCCTGAATGCACTGCTTGTCTTGCTGGTGGCGGTGGGCGCGGTGGCTCTGTGGCGTCGCTACAACGCGCTCAGTCGCCTGCCAGCCCCGTCGGGGCTGCAGGGCCAGTTGGTGGCGGCGGCCATCATTGGGGCGAGCTTTGCCAGCTGGCTGGGGCTGCTATTTACCTATTACACCACCGCCTTTGGCAGTTCGCAGCTCAGCCTCGATGTAAGCCGCAGCGTGCAGCCCAGTGGTTTTTGGGTGGTGCTGGGGCTGGCGGTGCTGCTGCACACGGCTGCGTGGCTCACGGGGTTGTTTGGGCTGACGCAGGCCGCTGGGGCAGTGCTGCGCCACGTGCCGCGGCGCGTGCTGCTGTGGGGGCCATTGGC
>NZ_BAAGZM010000365.1:0-4288 GCF_054778495.1 Hymenobacter agri | reverse complement strand
GCCCCGGCCGCCGCTCGCCCAGCTCGCCCCCGCCCCCGAAAGCCGAGCGCAGGCTGCCGAGCGTGTGTAGCAGGAAAGCCACCCATAAGGCTAGTTGAAATAACTCGTAAATGAGCCAGCGCCCCAGGCGGCGCAGCCCCGCAAGCAAAGCCGGGAAATGCATAAGATGAAGCAATGAAAACCGGTGAATAATCCTGCTTTCAAAGTTCGCCGTGCTCCATGAAGCCTTTATTACGGCCGGATTATGCTTTCGTCATGCTGGCTCCGGCGCAACTAGTGCAATTTCGGCGGGCGCAGGCCGGTGGAGTTTGCCGGGCATTTCGTTACTTTGTTGGCCCGATTTTTCGTTGGCCTTCCGCTGCATTCTACACCTTCTTATTTCATCCTTACTGATGCATTCGTTACCCCGCCTCGCCCGCCATTTTCTCACCGTCGCGCTGCTGTGTTTGTGCGCCGGCGCCGCCCTGGCCCAGCCCACCGGCAAAGCCGCTAAAGGCCGCAAGCGCTACGCCTTCGCCCAGAAAGACGAGGAGTCGCCCTACGTGAAAAACGTCACCAAAAACACCGAGGAAGACCAGGACGTCGACGGCTCCTTCACCCGCGTGGGCTACCGCACCTACACCGAGATGGTGGCCGAGCTCACCCACCTCAAAAAGCTGCACGACTGGGCCGATACCACCTACCAGCGCCGCGTGGGCCAAGTGCCCCCCGGGGGCGTGCTCGTGGTCACCATTCACCGCCAGGGCCCCAAAAACGCCGACCTCGGCAACCTCACCATCACGGCCACCAATAAGGAAGGCAAAGAAGTTTTCGCCTACACCCCGCCCGCCGGTACCGGGCGCTTCTTCGGCCGCGACCTTTACCAGGCCAAGGCCATCATCCCCTTCCCCAGCATGGCCCCGCAGGAACTCGCCGTGAGCATCCGCGACGCCAAGCTGTACCAGACCTTCGACTACACGCTGGAGATTCCGGCGGCGCAGTAGCCGCGGCCGCTTCTTTTCGCCGCAATGGGGCGACATTCGCGCAGGCGGATGTCGCCCTGTTTGTTTCTACCCATTCTTTCCATGAAGCGCAAATCAGCTCTGGTTCTGGCCATTACGCTGGCAATACTGGTTGCCGCCTTCAGTTGGCCAACCTACCAGTACCCCGCTCCCGCCGAGCTACACAAGAAGGCGCGCTATCTGGAGCGCATCATTAGCCAGCCTGAAGCCGAAACGCCGGAGCTACTCGCGATGGGTAACGCCGAATGGTCCTTGTTCACCATGTCGTATTCGACCTACGCCTTCACCAACATGGCGCAGCTCGACAGCAGCTTCCGCCCCGAAGCGGCCCGCTTCACGGACCTGGCTATTCGGAAAATGCTGACGGGCAGCATTGCGCAGGCCTTCCGCAACCCCAATGCCATCGTGCCCGCCGATTCGGTCGAGTCGGTGCTCTACCTCGGCCACCTTAACCTGATGCTGGGCTGCCACCGACTGCTGAATCCGGCTTCCCCGTTTAAAGCGCTGCACGATTCGTTGTCGGCCACGCTGCACCGCCGGCTCGCCGCCGCGCCCAACCACTGCCTCGAATCTTATCCCGGCGGCGTGTGGGTGCCCGACAACACCGTAGCGCTGGCCTCGCTGCAGCTGCACAGCGACCTCACGGGCAGCCCGTACCGCGCATTTTGCCAACAATGGGCCGCCTACGCCCGCCAGCACCTCACCGACCCCGCCAACGGCCTGCTGCTGTCCAAGCCCGCCACTCGGCACCAGCAAGCCGAAGAGCCCCGCGGCTCGCACCTGGGCTGGAGCATCTACTTTCTGTATCGCTTCGCCCCGGCCCTCGCGGCCGAGCAGTACCGGGGCTACCAGCAGCATTTCAGCACCAATTGGGGCGCTATCCGGCTCTATCGTGAGCGCATCGGCAGCTACGAAACCAGCGAAGGCGACCTCGACAGCGGCCCGCTAATTCTGGGCTACAGTATCCCGGCCAACGCTTTCGCCTTCGGCAACGCCGTGGCCCTGCGCGACTGGCGCAACGCCCAGCGCCTACGCCGCGTCATCCGTTTCGGCAGCCGCGAAATCGAAACACCGAACGAAACGCGCTACGGCGTGCGCTTCGTTGATTTATCTATTAGTCCACTTGCCGAGGCGCTATTGCTACATGCCGAGACGATGACGCCGTGGAAAATGCCATTGTGGCGCAAGTAAAGCAGTTTCTGCGCTGGCATGAAAGCCTATTTACTTCCGCAGCCGCACCCACTGTACGGCAATTATCGTCTTTGCGTCGCGTAGCGGCTCGGCCAGCAGCGCCTCCCAGCTCAGCTCCACCATTTCGATGTGCTCGTTTTCCTCAGCCAGCCCGCCGCCGGCCCCGGGGCGGTGGCTCACTTCGGCGTAGTACAGGGTGATTTCCTCCGAGCTGGTGCCCGGCGAGGGCCAGATGCACACTATCTCCTCCAGCTTATCGATTTCGTAGCCTAGTTCCTCGTGAATCTCGCGGCGCACGGCCGTTTCGGGCGCTTCGCCCGCGTCAATCATGCCGGCCGCGATTTCCAGCAGCGGCGCTTCGGGGCCGATACGGAACTGCCGGGTGAGCACATACACCTGCCGGGCCGTGTCGAACACGAGCGCGGCCACGGCCTTGCCGGGCGCGAACTGCTCGCGCCGGAGTTGGTGCTCGCCGTCCTGAACGATTAGCTGGTTGACTTTGTAGTGGCCATTGAAGACCCGGGTGCGCTCGATAATCTGCATCGTCGGATTTGTGTGTTGTACCTTTGTCGTCATCAGGGCCGCCGTCGGAGCAGCCCGCTGCCCGGCCGCGTCGGGCAAAGCCCCGCGCCTCGGCTGTCTCCGCGAAGTAAGCGCACCTCACGCCAATTCCTCTTCATTCCGGGAATCGGTCGGCCTCCGACGAGCCGCCCACCCTCCCCACGCCCGGCCCTAGCCAGCGTGGCCATGTCCGCCTATGCTACGGCCCAGGCTGAACTACTCATTTCGCAGGCCATTGCCTGCCACCATTTTATCGCGGCACCCCGTTTGCGTTGCCCGGTACGCCCTACTTACCCCTCAACATGACGTTTGACGAGTTAAACCTGATTGACCCCATTCTCAAAGCCCTCAAAGAAGAAGGCTACACCAACCCTACCCCCATCCAGGAGCAGGCCATTCCGCACGTGCTCGAAGGCAAAGACCTGCTCGGCGTAGCCCAGACCGGTACCGGCAAAACGGCCGCCTTCACCGTGCCCATTCTGCAGGTGCTGCACCGCACTGCCCAGGTAGCCAGCCACCCGCGTGGCGCCATCCGCTGCCTCGTGCTCACACCCACCCGCGAGCTGGCCATCCAGATTAACGAAAGCTTCGGTGCCTACGGCCGCCACCTGAGCCAGCTGCGCCACACCGTTATTTTCGGCGGCGTGGGCCAACACCCGCAGGTGCAGGCGCTCAAACGCGGCGTGGAGGTGCTTATCGCCACCCCCGGCCGCCTGCTCGACCTCATGAACCAGGGCTTTGTCGACCTGCGTCAGATTGAGGTGTTCGTGCTCGACGAAGCTGACCGCATGCTCGACATGGGCTTCATCAACGACATCAAGCGCATCCTGCCCAAGCTGCCCGCCAAGCGCCAGACCCTGTTTTTCTCGGCCACCATGCCCGGCCAGATTCAGGAGCTCGCCAGCACCATCCTGCGCCCCAACCCGGTGCGCGTGGCCGTAACGCCCGTATCGAGCACCGCCGATACGGTGACGCAGTCGGTGTACCTCGTCGAAAACAACGACAAGCCCGCCCTGCTCCGTCACATCCTGCAGGATAAGGACATTAAGCGCGTGCTCGTCTTCACCCGCACCAAGCACGGCGCCGATAAAGTGGTGAAAGCCCTCGCCGCCAACTCCATTCCGGCCGAAGCCATCCACGGCAACAAGAGCCAGAACCACCGTCAGCGCGCCCTCTCGAACTTCAAAGCCGGCAGCACCCGCGTGCTGGTGGCTACCGACATCGCCGCCCGCGGCATCGACGTGGATGAGCTGACCCACGTCATCAACTACGAAATCCCCAACGAGCCCGAAACCTACGTGCACCGCATCGGCCGCACCGGCCGGGCCGGCGCGTTCGGCACCGCCTTCTCCTTCGTCGAAGACGAGGAACGCGCCTACCTGCAGGATATCCAGAAGCTCATCAGCCGCCAGATTGACGTGGAGGCCGAGCACCCGTTCGTGTCGGGCCGCATCAAGCCGGTGATGCTGCACGGCAACGAGCGCATCATCCGGCCCAAGGGCCCGGCTGGTCGTCCGGCCCGCTCCGGCCCTCGC
>NZ_BAAGZM010000364.1:0-4296 GCF_054778495.1 Hymenobacter agri | reverse complement strand
GCCGCTGGCGCTGGGTGCAGCGCAGCGTGGAATTTATGCTGACGGTGGGCCTGGTGGCGCTGGGCCTGCGCGGCGGCTGGCAGCTGAAGCCGCTGCGCACCGGCGCGGCCTTCGAATTACAACCCGCCGTGCTCGGCCATCTGGCGCTGAATAGCACGTTCACGGTGCTCAAATCTTTCGATGAAGTGCCGATTGAGCGGGTGGCGTACTTCCCGAACCAGGCGGCATTGCGACCGATGCTGGGCGCAGCGCGGGCACCCGTTCGGCCAGCCCCGACCAAGCCGATGAACGTGGTAATTCTGCTGGTGGAGAGCTTTGCCTCGGAATATAATGGGGTGGAGAATGATGGCAAAGGCGGCTTCACGCCGTTTTTTGATTCGCTGGCGGTGGTGCCGCAGGCGCGGCTGCTGCGCGACAACTACGCCAACGGCCGCCGCTCGATTGAGGCGCTGCCGGCGGTGCTGGCGGGCCTGCCCTCGCTGATGGATGAGCCGTTCATCACCTCCAGCTTCCAGACGGCGGAGCTGCACGGGCTGGGCGAGATTCTGGGCCGGCACGGCTATACCACGGCCATGTACCACGCCGGCACCAACGGCACGATGGGCTTCGACATGTTCAGCGGCATTGCCGGCATGCAGCACTATTATGGGCTGAATGAATACCCCGGCGGCATGGCCAGCCCCGACTACGACGGGCATTGGGGTATTTTCGATGAGCCTTACCTACAGTATTTCAACCGGCAGCTCACGGCCACCAAGCCGCCGTTTCTGGCCGCGCTGTTCACGCTCAGCGCCCACGACCCGTTCACGGTGCCGCGGCAGTACCAGGGCAAGTTTCCGGCGGGCACGCAGCCCATTCACCCCACCGTGGCTTATACCGATTTGGCATTGCGCCGCTTCTTCGCGGCGGCGCAAAAGCAGCCCTGGTACGCCAATACATTGTTCATTCTCACCGCCGACCACACCTCCCAAACCGACCAGCCCACCTACCAGAACCTGCTCGGCAACCACAAAACGCCGCTGCTGCTGTTTGCGCCCGGCCAGGCGCTGCCGCTCGCCATTCCGCACCGCATTACGCAGCAGGCCGACGTGCCGGCCACCGTGCTCGACGTGCTGGGCCTGCCGCAGGAGCAGCGCTGGCTGCTGCCGTTTGGTTCGTCGGTATTCGATGCAGTAAGCCCGGGGCGGGCGCTGTTTCGTGACGGCGACTCGTATTTCCTGGTGCACAGCGACTTCGTGACCGAGCTCACCAACAAGAACGAAGTGCGGCTCTATCCTTACGCGCCCCATTCTATGCCAACAACGCCGGTGGCGAACCCCGACCCGGCCTTGGTGCAGCGCTACGGCAACGAGCTGCGGGCCTGCGTGCAGTTTTATGTAAACGGGCTGGTAGATAACCGCCTTTACAAGTAGCACATTCTTAGTGTGCGGCGGCCAAGCTAAACCCTGTTTTATGAACGTTCGTTAAAGGCTGACCAACAGCTTCGCCCACTACTGGCGGAAGCAGTTGGTTTCACCTCTAACCTCACGAACTATGAGCAAGCAACCCCTCTTTCTGGCCCTGTTTCTGACGGTGTGCGGCTACTCGGCCAGCGCCCAGAGCAGCAGCACCACCACCACGCGCCAGACCACGACCACCAACACGCCGGCCACGTACCCGGCCACTACGCCGTCGTCGTCTTCGACGACGACCACCGAGTCGACCACCACAACCAACGACCCGGCCATCACTACCACCGTGCAGCCGGCTGTTATTCAAACCATGCCGGCCGACACGAAAGTGAAAGACAAGCGGAACAAGACGAAAATTAAGCCGAAGAACTAATTCTTCGCCTTGCCTTTTGCCGAAAAGCCCGGCCGCAAACAGTTGCGGCCGGGCTTTTTAGTAGTAGCGAGCGATGGCACTGGCCGTAGCCCACAGCATAACAACGCAGCGTAAAATCAGCGCTTCAACTCCGGTGGGCAGTATGCCAAGGCAGCTATGAGTGGTCGCGCCGTATGGCAGAGCCGGTCAATTCCATTGTTTTACCGGGAATACTGCCAACGCCGCCCGCGCTATTTCAGCGATGCGGGAGAATAATCGAGCGGCAGGGCCTCCCCAACTTTCTCAAACGCCCAGTACCCATCGACCTGCATGCTCAGCGGATTCTGCAGGTAGCCGTTGGGCAGGATGATGGCCTGGGGCCCCAGTAGCCGCAGCTGCGACACCTCCGGAATTACTCCGACGATTGCGGGCTTGGCCAGCTGCATTTCGGCACGCGAGCCCCGCCAGCTTGCACGGCTTGCATCTACCTGGCGGGTGCGCCGCACCAGCGTCATGTAGGCCACGTACACAGCGTCGGACGGCTCGTTTTGATACGTTACCTGCAGGGTTTCGGGGAAACGCAGCTGCACCTGGCTCGAATCGGAATTGGTGCTGCGGAACTGGCTCACGCGCAGAGGCTGGCGGTACACGCGGGCCAGCACATTGGGCTCGGGGGCGAAAACTTCGGCCAACGAGTCGGCGGCCAGCGCCGTGCGCTGCTGGCCCTGCTCCGAATTGGCTTCGCTCACCAGGCGCTGCACCAAAAACCCTTCTTGCGCTACCCGGTTTTCGCGCACGCTGCGCAGGAAGTGCGGCAACGAACCCGCATAGGCCAGCCGTCGATTGGCGAGCCAGCGCTGCTGCTGTTTTGAATCGCCGCTGGTCAGTTCCTCGAATTTGGGCGCCGCGACAAACTCAAGCCTGTTGGCTTTATAAAGCACCTTAAAATCAAAATTATAATACGTAATTCGGTAGCCCAGCGCCGGGTTGATAACCCGGAGGCTGCGTGGGGCCAGCGCCGTAAGCTCGCCCGTGGTTTTGTTGTAAACCACGACTACGTCATCCGGATTTTCAATTCGGCATTGCTGCGACCACGTGCTGGTGCCCAGAAACTGCCGGGCAAACTTTTGAAAATCGGCGGGTTTATTTTTCTCCGGGCGCACCACGACCTCCCCCAACGCCGTTGGGGCAAGTTTCAGGCCGGCAATTAGCGTCATCGGCTTTTGCAGGCTAATAGTAGTCGTGTAGAGCTGATAGCCCACGTAGGAGGCCGCCAGCTCATACTGGCCGCCCGGCACGTTGGCCAGCGTGAAATGCCCCACTGAATCGGTGGTAGTGCCGTAGGTGGTATTGGCCAGAAAAACACTGGCGAAGGGCAACGGACGCAACGTAAGCGCATCGCGCACCTGCCCGCTGATTGTGAGTGGCTGCCCCCCCTGGGCCAGCGTGCTGCCGGTTCGGAGCAACAGGAATATCAGCAGCAAAAGCTTTGTAATGATGCCAGGCGAGCGCATAAATCAACTGGAAAGGTGGAAAGATGGCCCTAGTTTACAATTAATCCAGTAGTTTTCCTGCTCCTTCACCACCGGAGCCGTCGATGGCCGCCCGGGGGCATTCCACCAATCGTTATTCTATCTATTCATGCTGGTTTTCAGTCGTGCCGCACGCTGGCTAATGGGCAGCGCCTTGTTGGGTATAGTCGCCGCTTTTCAGTCGCCTCCCGAAGAGAGCCTGGCGCGCCGTATTGCAAAAAGTCTGCGCGTGTACTACGCCACGGCCCTGCCCGAAAAAGCCTACCTGCACCTCGACCGCCCGTACTACGCGGCCGGCGAAACAGTGTGGTTTCGCGCTTACGCGGTTGAGGCCGACTCACACCGCCCCGACACGCTCAGCAAGGTGTTGTATGTAGACCTGATGTCGGCGCAGCGGCGGGTGTTGCAGCGTACGCTCCGGCTGCAAGCCGGCCAGGCCAGCGGCGATTTTACGTTGCCCGATACGCTGGCCGCCGGCACGTACCAATTGCGCGCGTACACAAGCTGGATGCGCAATGCCGGCCCGGATTTTTTCTTTGCGCGCTCCTTGGCCGTGCTGGGCGCCGGCAGCCCCACCCAAGCCAGCGAAACAGGCCACCCGACCACGCCCGATGTGCATTTTTATCCCGAAGGCGGGAATCTGGTAGCCGGCATGGAAGGCGAAGTAGGCTTTAAAGCCGTCGACCAGCGCGGGCACGGCATCGCCGTGCAAGGCACTGTGCTCGATGCGCGTGGGCAGACCGTGGCCCTCCTTAAAACCCAGCATCTGGGCATGGGCTCCTTCCAGTTCACGCCCGCCGAGGGACAGCAGTACCGGGCCGTGCTCACGCTGCCCGGCGGCGCAACAACCGAAGTGCCGCTGCCTTGCGCCCAGCCCGCGGGCTACGGCCTGCACGTGAGCGAAACGGCCGATGAATTTGTGGTGCGGATGCAACGACGGCTGCCGGCGGGCAATGTGCCA
>NZ_BAAGZM010000363.1:0-4319 GCF_054778495.1 Hymenobacter agri | reverse complement strand
GCCGTGAGCGGCGACAGCCGCGCCGGCTTCGAGCAGGCCGTAGCCGCCGCCCGCAACGCCGACGTAGTGCTGCTGGCCGTGGGCGAAAGCTGGGACTTGAGCGGCGAAGCCAAGTCGCGCACCGACATTCATTTGCCCGGCGTGCAGGAGGAATTATTCAAGGCCCTGAAGGCCACTGGCAAGCCCGTGGCGGTGGTGGTTTTCGGAGGGCGCCCGCTCATTTTCGACGCCATTGCCGAGCAGGCCGACGCCATTCTGTACGCCTGGTGGCCGGGCTCGGAAGGCGGCACGGCCCTGGCCGACGTGCTCTACGGCGACTACAACCCCGCTGGCAAGCTGCCCATCACCTTCCCGCGCAGCGTGGGCCAGATTCCCATTGCCTACAATCAGCAGTACAACACCGGCCGCCCCGTCACCAAGCCCGGCGACATCCGCTACAAATCGGCCTACATCGACTCGCCCAACTCGCCGCGCTACGCCTTCGGCTATGGCCTGAGCTATACCACGTTCAAGTATTCCGACTTGAAAATCAGCCAGCCGCAGCTGAAAGCCGGCGAGTCGGCCCAGGTCAGCTTCACGCTCACCAACACTGGCAAGGTGGCCGGCGAGGAAGTAGCCCAGCTCTATCTGCGCGACCCCGTGGCTTCCGTGGCCCGGCCGCTGAAGGAGCTGAAAGATTTCCGCAAAGTCAGCCTCAAACCCGGCGAAAGCAAAACCATCACCTTCACCATCGACCAGCAGAAGCTCGCCTTCTACAATTCGAAGCTACAATGGGCCGCTGAGCCTGGCAAATTCAACCTCATGGTCGGCAGCGCCTCCGACGACATTCGCCTCGAAGGCGCGCTGGAGCTACTGTAAGCACCTGATGATGGGCAAAAAAGAACGTCATGCTGAGCTTGTCGAAGCATCTCTACCGTGGGGATTATCAAGCTGACTCAACGGAGCGGTGGAGATGCTTCGACAAGCTCAGCATGACGTTCCAACTTATGCAAACAACCACAATCAATTCTACCTCCTATACCCTCCGAAATATGCCTGCCCTTTCCCAATTTTCGCTCGCCGATAAAGTCGTGGTCATCACCGGAGCCACCGGCGTACTGGGCGAAGCGCTGTCGCTGGCCGTGGCCGAAGCCGGCGCCAAAGTGGCCATTCTGGGCCGCAACGCCGAGCGCGCCGAGGCCCGGGCGGCGGCCATTCGTGCCCAAGGCGGCGAGGCGCTGGTTATCCTCGGTGATGTGCTTGATGCCGAACAGATGCACCGGGCCTGCGACGAAATCATGCGTACCTGGGGCCGCATCGACGGGCTGGTGAATGCGGCCGGCGGTAATATGCCCGGCGCCACCGTGGGTCCCACGCAGGACCTGTTCGATGTGGGCATTGAGGACACCCGCCGGGCCGTCGATTTGAACCTGTTCGGCACAGTAATTCCGACCACCGTATTTGGCCGGGTGATGGCCACGCAGGGCAGCGGCTCCATCGTCAACTTCTCGTCGCTCACCGCTCAGCGGCCCCTCACCCGCGTGATGGGCTATACCCTGGCCAAAACCGCCATCGAAGGCTACACCCGCTGGATGGCCACCGAGTTGGGCCTGCGCTACGGGGGCGGCATCCGCATGAATGCCATCGCGCCGGGCGTCTTCCTCACCGACCAAAACCGCGACCTGCTGGTGGCCCCCGACGGCTCGCCCACCGAGCGGGCCCGCAAGTTTATCAGCCACACGCCCTTCCAGCGCTTCGGCGTGCCCGAAGAGCTGACGGGCACCTTGGTGTATCTACTCAGCAACGCCTCCCGGTTCGTGAACGGCGAAACCGTGGTGGTAGACGGTGGCTTTAATGCCTACAGCGGGGTGTAGAGACGCAATATTTTGCGTCTCGGTGTCGAACGGCTTGCGTTGAACAACCGGCACCGACAACCAAATAACATCAGCAACGACGAGACGCAAAATATTGCGTCTCTACACCAACTCTACTCATGCCCCTTCTCCAAAGCTGGCGCTGGTACGGCCCCAACGACCCCGTGAGCCTCGCCGACATCCGCCAGGCCGGCGCAACTGACGTGGTGACAGCCCTGCACCACATTCCCAACGGCCAGGTCTGGCCTATCAGAGAAATCAAAAAACGCCAGGCCGAGGTGGCTGCCGCCGGCCTCACGTGGAGCGTGGTGGAAAGCGTGCCCGTGCACGAAAACATCAAAACCCGCACCGGCGACTTCCAGCACTACATCACCACTTACCAGGAAAGTCTGCGCAACCTGGCCGCCTGCGGCATCTACACGGTCACCTACAACTTCATGCCCGTGCTCGACTGGACGCGCACCGACCTGGCCTACGAAGTCGAGGACGGCTCGAAAGCTCTGCGCTTCGAAAAAGCCGCCTTCGTGGCCTTCGATACGCAGCTGTTGAAGCGTCGCAATGCCGCCCTGGACTACACCGCCGACGAGCTGGCCCGCGCCGAAGCCCGCTTCGCGGCCATGAGCAACACCGAGCAGCAGCAGCTCCAGCGCAACATCATTGCCGGCCTGCCGGGCAGCGAGGAGAGCTTCACGCTGGAGCAGTTTCAGCAGGCGCTCGATGCGTACGAGGGCATTGATGCGGCCAAGCTGCGCGAACACCTGGTGCTGTTCCTGCAAGAAATTGTGCCGGTGGCCGAGCGCGTGGGCATCAACCTCGCCATTCACCCCGACGACCCGCCCTACCCCATTCTGAGCCTGCCGCGCGTGGTGAGCACAGCCGAGGATATTGCCGCGCTGGCCGCGGCCGTGCCCTCGCCGGCCAATGGCCTGTGCTTTTGCACCGGTTCGTTCGGCGTGCGGGCCGACAACGACCTGCCCGCCATGGTGCGGCAGTTTGCCGACCGCATCCACTTCATTCACCTGCGCAGTACCCAGCGCGACGCCGAGGGCAACTTCTACGAAGCCAACCACCTCGAAGGCGACGTGGACATGTACGCCGTAATGCGCGAGCTGGTGCTGGCCATGCGCCGGCACAACACGAGCCTGCCCATGCGCCCCGACCACGGCCACCAGATGCTCGACGACCTGCACAAAAAAACCAATCCCGGCTACTCCGCTATCGGCCGCCTGCGCGGCCTAGCCGAGCTGCGCGGGCTGGAAATGGGTATCAGCCGGAGCTTGTAGCGCGGGCGAAAAATCGCCTTATTTCCCCAGCAGGGCCAGCTGTGCGGTGCTGTCGCCCACGGCGTGCAGGGCGCGCTGCAGCTCCAAGTCGTGCTCGCGCAATACCGTGTAGTAAGGTACCAGACCGTAGGCGCTGCGGGCAATGTACGCCTTGATTTGGTTGCGGAGCAGTCCGGCGCAGCGCCGTACGGCCCCCGGGTCGGCCACCACGCCATCCTGCGCGGCCTGGGCGGCCAGGCTGGCTAGCTGGGCGTCGCTGATGCGGAAGGTGGCGTTGAACTGCTCGAAGCGCAGGGCCTGCAACTCCTCTTTGTGGCCCTGGTAGAATGTCAGGGCAAAGGCGCGGGGCACGCCGTGCGCCATAAGGGCGGTGTAGTAGGCCGAGTGGGCCAGCGAGTCACGCGGCACAAATACGTCGGGCATGATGCCGCCGCCACCGTACACCGTGCGACCGTGGTCGGTGCGGAAGCGCAGTTCTTTGGTAAAGTGGGTACTGTCGGCCGATTCCAGCTCGCCACGGGCGGCGCGATTGGCTACGTCGGCGCTGTATTCGGCGTAGTTGGCCCCGTAGGGTTTCTGAATGGAGCGGCCCACCGGCGTGTAGTAGCGGGCAATGGTGAGGCGCAGCTCGCCGCCGTCGCTGAGCGGAATGGGCTGCTGCACCAGGCCCTTGCCAAACGTGCGGCGGCCCACAATAATGGCCCGGTCGTGGTCTTGCAGGGCACCGGCCACCACTTCAGCGGCGCTGGCGCTGCCTTCGTCCACCAGCACCACCAGCGGGCCTTCCTCAAACTCACCGGCCACGCGGGCGTAGGTTTGGGAGTCGTACTGGTCGCCCTTACCGTCGGTATACACGATTTTGCGCGAGCCGGCAATAAACTCGTCGGCCAGGCGAGTGGCGCGGTCAAGGTAGCCGCCGGGGTTGCCGCGCAGGTCGAGCACGAGGCGCGTGAGGCCCTGTCGGCGCAAGTCGGACAAGGCTGTCTTGAATTCATCGTAGGTGCCCGAGGCGAAGCGGCTGACTTTGATGTAGCCGGTTTGGGGGTCGACCAGATAAGCGGCATCGATGGAGCTGTTGGGAATACGGCTGCGCGGAATGCTCACGCTCAGCGGCCGCGGCAGCTGGCGGCGGTGCAGCACTAGGGCCACGCTGCTGCCCCGGGGCCCGCGCAACAGCTGCGTA
>NZ_BAAGZM010000362.1:0-4323 GCF_054778495.1 Hymenobacter agri | reverse complement strand
AGCCCCGGCGCGGGTCCGGAATGAACAGGTTGCCGCGCACGAAGCGCAGCACCTGCTGCACCGGCCCGGGCTTGCCCTCGTTGGCGAAGCCGCCGTAGGGCACGGCGCGGCCCGTAAGGCGCTTGTAGCTCTCGAACGGCTCGGTGGTGCCGGTATGAATAACGCGTACCGTGGGCGGCACCTCGGCCAGCAGGCTTGCGTCGCGCACGGGGTAGCTGGCCTGGGCCGGGTCCACGGTAATCACGGTGGGCTCCACGTTGAAGTAGCCCAGGTGCTTCACAAACTTGAGGCAGCGCTGCACGCCGGCCCCGCCCGAAGGCGGCCAGTAGTAAGTAATGACGAGCAGGCGCAGCGGACGGGAAGCAGACACGGAAATTGAATTCAGAAAGCGGGCTGCGAAGGTACGCCGACTGCCGGTTTTCGGGCTTTTATGGTTACTTTTGGGGTCAGTTCACCCCCGAGTGCCGGGCCCGCGGGCCGCCGTGGCCGTGGTGAAAAACGCTAAATCCGCAAACCAGCGATACATGTTTGACAATCTCTCCAATAAGCTCGACCGGGCCATCAAAACCCTTAAGGGCCAGGGCAGCATTTCCGAAATCAACGTTGCGGCCACCATCAAGGAAATCCGCCGCGCGCTGGTCGATGCCGACGTTAACTACAAAGTTGCCAAGGAGGTAACCGACAAGATTAAGGATGCCGCCATGGGCCGCGACGTGCTCACGGCCGTGTCGCCGGGCCAGCTTATGGTCAAAATCGTGTACGATGAGCTCACCGAGCTCATGGGCGGCGAGAAGAAGGACATCGTCATCAAGGGCGACCCGGCCGTGGTGCTGCTCTCGGGCCTGCAGGGCTCGGGTAAAACTACCTTCGCGGGCAAGCTGGCCAACCACATCAAAAAGAGCGGCCGCAACGTGCTGCTGGTGGCCTGCGACGTGTACCGCCCGGCCGCTATCGACCAGCTGAAGGTGCTCGGCGAGCAGATTGGCGTGGAAGTGTACTCGGAAGTCGAGAACAAGAACCCCGTCGAGATTTCGCGCAACGCCATCGACTACGCCAAGAAAAACGGCAAAAAAGTAGTCATCATCGACACCGCCGGCCGTCTGGCCGTGGACGAGCAGATGATGCGTGAGATTGAGCAGGTGAAGTCGGCCATCAACCCCAGCGAAACGCTGTTCGTGGTGGACTCGATGACCGGCCAGGACGCCGTGAACACCGCCAAAACATTCAACGACCGCCTGAATTTCGACGGCGTGGTGCTCACCAAGCTCGACGGCGATTCGCGCGGCGGCGCAGCCCTCTCGATTCGCGCCGTGGTCGAAAAGCCCATCAAGTTTATCTCGACGGGCGAGAAGATGGACGCGCTCGACCTGTTCTACCCCGACCGTATGGCCCAGCGCATTCTGGGCATGGGCGACGTGATTTCGCTGGTAGAGCGGGCGCAGCAGCAGTTCGACGAGGAAGAAGCCAAGCGCATCGAGAAGAAAATCCGCAAGAATCAGTTCGACTTCAACGACTTCCTCGGCCAGCTCGAGCAAATCAAGAAGATGGGTAACATCAAGGATTTGATGGGCATGATTCCGGGCATGAGCAAGGCCATGAAGGACGTAGAAATCGACGACGACGCCTTCAAGCCCGTCGAGGCCATCATTCGGAGCATGACCAAGCAGGAGCGCGCCAACCCCGACCTACTGAACGCCTCGCGCAAGCGCCGCGTGGCTAAGGGCTCGGGCACCGAACTGCAGCAGGTGAACGACCTGATGAAGCAGTTCGAGCAGATGCGCAAAATGATGCGCACCATGAACAAGATGAGCCAGACCAAAGGCGGCCTCGCCCAGATGCAGAAAATGATGGGTGGCATGCGCGGCGGTGGCGGCGGCATGATGGGCCGCTAGGCCCCATTCTGCGAACAGCCCACGAAAAAAGCTCCGGTACGCTGCCGGAGCTTTATTTATAGAAAACCCAGTTTTGCATTCAAGTAATAATAAATATGACAATGATTATATTTCAAACGACTTCAAGAAAAATCCGAATCAGTGGGAATCTTTTGGAGCAATTCTTGTTAGCCTCATCGTGAAAGAATAGTTTTTTAAGGTGTTTTGGTATGGAAAGGGACGGCGCTCTGCGTCGTCCTTTTTTTATTGTCTTGGCCGTGAGGTGCAAACGAAAGCCCGGCCCCGCCATATGGCAGAACCGGGCTTTGTTGATTAAAAAGGTGTAGAGACGCATAATTGCGTCTCATCGTTGAACGACCAGAGCGGCATCGTTCGCATTTTCAAACGTCATCGTTCCGCGACGAGACGCAATCATACGTCTCTACCCCCGGCAATGCTACGATTTTACGTCGTAGCGGTCCAACATCATCACTTTATTCCACGCCTTCACGAAGGCTTTCACGAAGCGCGGGTGGCCGTCCTGGCCGGCGTACACTTCGGCCACGGCGCGGAGCTGGCTGTTCGAGCCAAACACGAGGTCGGCGCGAGTGGCTACATAGCCTTTTTTACCAGCAGTGCGGGGTTCGAGGGCGAAGGTCATGCCCGAGGCATCATCCTTTTTCCACTCGAAGTCGGTGCTGGTAAGCACGGTGAAGAAGTCGTTGGTGAGTACGCCCACGCGGTCGGTGAAGATGCCATAGGGCGAGTTGTCGTGGTTGGCGTTCATGGCGCGCAGGCCGCCGGTGAGGGCCACCCACTCAGGCGCGGTCAGCGATAGCAGTTGCGCTTTGTCGAGGAACAATTGCTCCGGAGACACGTCCGGCGCGATGTCCTTGTAGCCTTTGTCAAGGTAGTTGCGGAAGCCATCAGCCACGGGCTTGAGCCAGTTGAACATCTCGATGTCGGTGAGCTCCTGCGTGGTATCGCGGCGGCCGGGAGTGAAGGGCACTTCGGTGGGGACGCCCGCGTCGACGGCGGCTTTTTCGAGGGCCGCGCAGCCGCCCAGCACAATCAGGTCGGCCAGCGATACTTTTTTGCCGCCTGCGGCACTGTTGAATTTCTCCTGCACCTTGCGCAGGGCGTCCACCACGGGCACGGTGCGGCGGTTCACGGCCCAGTCCTTTTGCGGGGCCAGGGCCAGGCGGCCGCCGTTGGCGCCGCCGCGCTTGTCGCTGTGGCGGTGCGTCACGGCTGCCGAGAAGGCAGTGAACACCAAGTCAGAAACCGACAGGCCGAGGCCCATGATGTCGTTCTTTAGCGACTTCACGTCGGCCGCGTCGATTTGTTGGTAGTCGGCTACCGGAATGGGGTCCTGCCACAGCAGGTCGTTTTCGTTGCGCTTTTCGGGGCCGAGGTAACGCTCGCGCGGGCCCATGTCGCGGTGAGTCAGCTTGTACCAAGCTTTTGAAAATGCTTGGGTGAAGGCGTCGAAATCGCCGAGGAATTTCTCGCATACCTTGCGGTAGTCGGGGTCTTCCTTCAGGGCCAGGTCGGTGGTCATCATCATCAGCCGGTTCATTTTACCGGGGATGTGGGCGTCGGGCGTTTTGGGCGCGTTCTCGTCCACAGGCGTCCATTGCAGGGCGCCGGCCGGGCTCTTGTCCTGCTTCCACTCAAACTTGAACAGGTTGGTGAGGTAGTCGTTGTCCCACTGCGTGGGGTTGGGCGTCCAGCTGCCTTCGATGCCGTTGGTCATCGTGTTTTCGGCGTTGCCGCTGCCTTTGGGGTTATGCCAGCCCAGGCCCATCTGCTCCATCGGGGCGATTTCGGGGGGCATGCCAATTTCCTTCGAGGGTACCATGCCGTGGCTCTTGCCGAAGGCGTGGCCACCGGCAATAAGGGCCACGGTTTCCTCATCGTTCATGGCCATGCGGGTGAAGGCAATGCGGATGTCGCGCGCCGAGCCCAGCGGGTCGCCGTTGGCGTAGGGGCCTTCGGGGTTCACGTAAATCAGGGCCTGGTGGGTGGCGGCCAGCGGGTTTTCAAGGTCATAGTCGGCGTCGCCGTTTTTCCCGCGCCAGCGCTTGTCGCGGTTCACCATCTTGTCGGGCGACTCGGCCGTGCGCAAGTCATGAATCACCTCGGGACCCCAGTAGGTGGCGTTGTCGGCCTCCCAGGCATCCTGGCGGCCGCCGGCGAAACCGTAGGTGGGAAAGTCCATGATTTCGAGCGCGCAGTTGCCGGTCAGAATCATCAAATCGGCCCACGAAAGGGAGCTGCCATACTTCTGCTTGATGGGCCAGAGCAGGCGGCGCGACTTGTCGGTGTTGCCGTTGTCCCACCAGCTGTCGATGGGGGCGAAGCGCTGCAGGCCTTCGCCCGCGCCGCCGCGGCCGTCGGCAATGCGGTAGGTGCCGGCCGAGTGCCAAGCCATGCGAATCATCTGCGGGCC
>NZ_BAAGZM010000361.1:0-4348 GCF_054778495.1 Hymenobacter agri | reverse complement strand
GGCCCGCTCACCATCGGGGGCGCCACCCCGGCCGGGGTGCTGTTGCGCTGGCCGGGCGTTGCAGCCCCCAGCCAGTTCCGCCGCTTTAAAGTCAGGTAAAAACGTCGCCGGCCAGCCGCGTTTCTGTTCCCACCAATTGGCGGCCGGCCGGTTTCGTTTTTCAATTTTGAGGCTATTTGAACGTCATGCAGAGCGCAGCGAAGCATCTCGCGTGCAACCACTAATCAATTTGTGTTGCAACGATTGAGTTACTACCACACGCGAGATGCTTCGCTGCGCTCTGCATGACGGGCTGACAAAGTCAGTCCAGCCTAGATGTACTGGTTGATAATAGCTTCCAGCCACTCCTGCTTGCCGCTCTTCGGCAGCGGCTCGCCCGATTTGTGGGCGATGGTGCGCAGGTCTTCCAGCGTGAGTTGGCCGGCGGCAAAGGCCTTGCCTTCGCCCGAGTCGAACGAGGCGTAACGCTCCTGGCGGAACTTGCGGTAGGGCGACTTCGTGAGGATGGCATCGGCCGTGACGAGGGCGCGGGCGAAGGTGTCCATGCCGGCGATGTGGGCGATGAAGATGTCCTCCAAATCCGTCGAGTTGCGGCGGGTTTTGGCGTCGAAGTTGATGCCGCCCTGGGTGATGCCACCGGCCTCCAGGATGATGAGCATGCTCTCGGTCAGCTCGTTGAGGTTATTCGGGAATTGGTCGGTGTCCCAGCCGTTCTGGTAGTCGCCGCGGTTGGCGTCCATGCTGCCGAGCATGCCGGCGTCGGCGGCCACCTGCAGCTCGTGCTGGAAGGTGTGGCCGGCCAACGTGGCGTGGTTCACCTCCAGGTTCAGCTGGAAGTCGTCTTGCAGGCCGTGCTCTTTCAGAAAGCCGATGACGGTGGCGGCGTCGAAGTCGTACTGGTGCTTGGTGGGCTCGGCCGGCTTGGGCTCGATGAAGAACTTGCCCTGGAAGCCCTGCTGGCGGGCATAGTCGCGGGCCATGGTCAGGAAGCGGGCCATGTGGGCCTGCTCGCGCTTCATGTCGGTGTTCAGCAGGGTCATGTAGCCCTCGCGGCCACCCCAGAACACGTAGTTCTCGCCGTCGAGCGCAATGGTGGCGTCAATGGCGTTTTTCACCTGCGTGGCGGCGTGGGCCACTACTTGGAAGTCGGGGTTGGTGCTGGCGCCGTTCATGTAGCGCGGGTTCGAAAACACGTTGGCCGTGCCCCAGAGCAGCTTCACGCCGCTTTCCTGCTGGTGCTGCTTCACGTAGTCGACGATGGTAGCGAGGTTGCGCTCGTACTCAGCCAGCGAGTTGCCTTCGTCCACTAGGTCGATGTCGTGGAAGCAGTAGTAGGGCGTGCCGAGCTTGGTGAAGAACTCAAACGCCGCATCAGCCTTATCCTTGGCGCGGCCGATGATTTCGTGGTGCGAATCCCAGGCGAAGGTTTTGGTGCCGGGACCGAACGGGTCGCCACCGGTGCCCACAAAGGTGTGCCAGTAGGCCGTGGCGAAGCGCAGGTACTCCTTCATGGTCTTGCCGGCCACCACGCGGTTTTCGTCGTACCACTTAAACGCCAGCGGGTTGTCCGACTCGCGGCCTTCGTAGCGGATGGGCTCGATGCCCGTAAAGAATTCGGTTTTGGAAAGCGTGGTGCTAGACATATGCGGGGGAAGATTGGGGTTTCAGAATCTGTTGGTTGAGGGCTTCGAGCCAGCGGCCGTAAGCGGTTTGGTATTGGGCTTGGAGTTCGGAGTCGGGCTTGAGCGTAAGCAGGCATTCGAGGCTGCCAAAGGCCTCGGCCGGCGTGGCGTATACGCCCGCGCCGATGCCCGCGCCGCGGGCCGCGCCCTGGGCCGCGTCGGTGTTGTAGAGCTCGAGCGTCACGTTGCCGGTGTTCACGAAGGCTTCGCGGAATACGGGGCTCAGGAACATGTTGGCGTTGCCGGCGCGCACGGTGTGCATGGGCACGCCCATCTGGCGCATGATGTTCATGCCGTAAATCAGGGCGAACACGATGCCTTCCTGGCCGGCGCGCAGCAGGTGGGCGCGGGTGTGGATGTTGAGGTTGAGTCCCAGCAGGGCGGCGTCGGTGGGGCGGTTTTCGAGGATGCGCTCGGCCCCGTTGCCGAAGGGCAGGAACTGCAGGCCAGCCGCGCCAATGGGTGCGGTGGCGGCCAGGCGGTTCATCTCGTCGTAGGGCAGCTCGCCCACCATCTTGCGCAGCCAGCTGTTCAGAATGCCGGTGCCGTTCATGCACATCAGCACGCCGTTGCGGGGTTGGGCGGTGGTGTGGTTCACGTGCACGAAGGCGTTCACGCGCGAGGCCGGGTCGGAGGCCGGTACGTCGGTCACGCCGTACACTACGCCGCTGGTGCCGCCGGTGGCAGCAATCTCGCCCGGCTCCAGCACATTGAGGGAGAAGGCGTTATTGGGCTGGTCGCCGGCCCGGTAGCTGATGGGCGTGCCGGCCGCGAGGCCCAGTTCGGCGGCGGCGGCTTCGCTCAGGCGGCCCTGCACGGCGAAGGTGTCCACCACCTCCGGCAGCAGCGCGGCATCAATGCCGTAGTAGTCGAGCAGCTCCTGGGCGATGGCCTGTTGCTTGAAATTCCAGAACACGCCTTCCGACAGCCCCGAAACCGTGGTTTGCAGCTCGCCGGTGAGGCGGTAGGCGATGTAGTCGCCGGGCAGTTGAATCTTGTGAATGCGGGCGTACACCTCGGGCTCGTTCTCGCGCACCCACTTCAGCTTGGAGGCGGTGAAGTTACCGGGCGAGTTCAGAAAGTTTTCGAGGCAATGCGCTTCGCCCAAGTTGGCAAACGCCTGGTTGCCAACTTCCACAGCCCGGCTGTCGCACCAGATGATGGCCGGGCGCAGCACCGCGCCGTCGTGGCCCACCAGCACGAGACCGTGCATCTGGTAGGTGATGCCGATGCCGGCCACCAGCGCGGCATCGAAGCCGGGCGTGGCGCGCAGCTCGGCGGTGGCATTCTGCACTTCCTGCCACCAGCGGTTGGGGTCCTGCTCGGCCCAGCCGGCTTGGGGCACGCTGATTTCCATCTCCGTTTTCGGGCAGGTGGCTGAGGCCACGGCCTGGCCAGTGGCGATGTCGAGCAGCGAGGCTTTAATAGAAGAGCTACCGATGTCGTAGCCAATGAGGTATTTCATAATCAACAGCGCCGGAAGGCGTCTTTACTGAGCGGGCTCGGTGGTGAAGGTGGAAGCCGGCAGGCCCTCCCGGTTGTACAGGTTCGCGCCCTCGGGGTTGTCGGCCCAGGCGTAGCGCACCACGGTGGGCGCGGGCACGGCGTCGTTCCAGACGACGACTTTGCTACCTTCGATACGGGCCTGCGCCCACACAAACTTCCCATCGGGCCCGGCCACGGCGAAGCCCTTCAACTCGCCCCCGCCCCTGGCCACCAAGCCGCCGCCGACGCTGGCGAAGCTGAGCGTGGCTTTGTTGCCGGCCACTTTCAGGGACTGGTACAGTGGGCCGGAGGCCACCAGCTTGCTGTCGCCGTAGGCCACTTTCTGGGCGGCCAAGGCCAGACGGTGGCCCACGGTCTGCTTGTCGAGGGGGTGAATGTCGTTCCACTCGCCCACGTCGGTGATGACGGCCATACCGGTGCGGGGCAGGGCCAGCAGGCGGCGCTCGGCGTCGCGCACGCGGGCCTGGTTGCTCTCGCCGGGCTCGTTTTTGGCGGCGTTCAGGTTGGCCAGCTGCACGTACAGGAATGGCAGGTCGGGCTGCTGGAAGTGGGTGCGCAGGTCCTGCACCAGCGTGGCGGTGAGGGCGTAATAGTCGTTGGGCCGGCCCACGTTGCTTTCGCCCTGGTACCACAGCACGCCCTTGATGGCGTAGGGCAGCACCGGAGCCACCAGGCCATTATATAGCCCGCCGGGCTGGTACTGGAACGTGGTGGAGCCCGGTGCGGGTGGCATCTTGGCGCCCAGCTGGTACTGCCAGGGCCCGCGCAAATCGAGCGTCTGGCCGCCGGCCGTAATCTGATAGTTTCTGTCCAGCGTGAAGCCGCCGGGGCCGCCGGTGCTGATGAGGCGCACTATCACCACGTTTTTGCCGGCCCGCAGCACGCCGGGGCCGAAATCGTACTTGCGCGGCGGGTAGCGGTAGCCGGTGGTGCCCACCAGCTGCCCGTTGAGGTACGTGGAGTCGGCATCGACCAGCGTGCCCAGCTCCAGGCGGCCGGGCTGGCCGGCCATGGTGGCCGGCACCTCCACTTCCTTCCGGAACCAGAGCACGCCGTTCACCGGGCCCAGCGGGGTTTGGCGGGCCCACTCGCCGGGCACCGGCATGGTGGGCCAGGCGCTGGCGTCGTAGCCAGGGGCGTACCATTTCATCTGGCCGGGC
>NZ_BAAGZM010000360.1:0-4352 GCF_054778495.1 Hymenobacter agri | reverse complement strand
AACGCCTTGTTGGCGTAGCGGCTGACGGTTTCGGGCGGCCCCGGCTGCTGGTCGGCTACTGGCGCGGCCGGGCCTGGAGCCACTGCGGCCCGCACTGGCTTCTCCAACACCGCCGAATTGCGCTCGAGGAAATGTCTACGATTCATAAGGCAACACCGTAAAAAATGATGACAGCAACCCCACCGCCGGGCTTCGCGCAGTGCTCACCGCCAATTTCTTAGCTATGATACCGCCGCGCCGGCCAGGTTTAATGCAAGCCTACTCGCAATTCGGTGAATACCCTATGAAGCCCCGCCAAGGGCCCATAAAAAACGCCCAACCTTTGCAGGTCGGGCGTTATCGTCATTCAGAGAAAACGAGCGGGCTACTCGGCGCGGGCCATCAGGGCCTCGGCGGCGCGGGCAGCGGCGGCCGCTACGGCGGGCACCCGGCCGGCGGCGTAGAAATTGCGGTGGTAGTACGCCTGGTTCAGCGAGCTCACCATCACGCCGCCGTTGGTGGCCGAGTGGGCAAACTTACCGTCTTTCAGGTAGATGCCGACGTGATAGATGGGGCCGTGGCCGCGACGGAAAAACACGAGGTCGCCGGTTTGCATCTCGGCCTTGGGCACGCGCTGCGTGGTACCAAACATCGAGCGCGACGAGCGCTGCAGCGTAATGCCGTACACCTCGCGGAACACGCGCGTCACGAAGCCCGAGCAGTCGGTGCCGCGGCGCGAGCTGCTGCCGAAGCTGTAAGGGGTGCCAATCCAGTCGGTTACGGTGCGCAGCAGGTCCTTGTTCTCATCGAACGAGAGGTGCAGGCCCAGCGTCTGGGCGTAGTAGTGGTACGCCAGCGAGTCGCGCGAGGCGGCCAGCTCGGCGGGCGTGGGGGCGGGCTTTTCCGCAGCGGGCGTAGTGCCGGGCAGCGTGGGGTCGTTAGCGGGCAGCTCCGTCATCAGGTCCGGAAGCAACGATGCTTCGGCCGCGACCGGTGCCACCGAGGCACGGGCCGCAGCCGAAGCATCGGCCGGACGTTCAAAGAAGAAGGAGAGAGCTAGCGAACCAGCGGCGAGGCAATACAGGAGGCTGTTTTTCATTGTCCGTCGTTAGAGGGTAGTAGGGGCAAAATCCGGATTCCGATGGGGAGAAAGGAAGGGCCGGCTAGTAGCTTTCTTAGGCGATAGGCAAGGCCGAAACCGGCCGAGTGAAGAGGTGATGAATCAATCACAACCTGTTGAAATTATATTCGCTTCAGTACAGGTCGCTGGGTAAAACTAGGGCTAATAATCCAGACCGTCATCCTTTTTGGTTGAAAAAATTCTAAAATTCTTCTTAATTTATAATATTATAAAGGAAAATCACCTTTACACCTTGCAACCGTATTGCCAATCGGTTCGTAAATGCGCGCTTCGTTATTTTCTGTATCTTGCTCGTATGCAAAACATTCGCACCCGTGTTAATTCGCCCCTGGCCCGCATTGCCCGCCTCGTGCTCAAAGCCCCGCGCGTGGCCATGGTGGTGGGCCAAACGGTGCACCTGAGCGGCACCACCCGCGAGGAGTTTCTGGCCGATGCCGAATGGGTGGCACACGAGGCCGTGCACCTGCGCCAGTACCGCGAGCATGGCCTGCTGCCCTTCCTCTTGAAGTATCTGGTCGAGTCGGCTCGCGTGGGCTACTACCACAATAAGTTCGAGGCCGAGGCCCGCGAAGAGGCCCGCCGCGTGGTGCTCGCCGACCCCAGCCACGTGCTGCGCCCCCTACCCCGCCACGCCCGCGAAGCCTAGCCCTTTGCCGGTATAATTGCCCGATTTGAGCGAACTTTACCCAGAACCCGGCCCCGCTTACGGGCCGGATTTTGCCCGAAAAGTTGCGTTCTTCCTGCTCCATGACGTATCGGCGGTGGTTTCTATTAGTGGTGCTAACCCTGACGAGCGGTTGGGCAATGGGCCAGTCGTACCCACCGCCAGTAGTTCCGCTGGTGCTGCGCGACACGGCGCAGGATTATGCACTCGGGCCATTTAGCGCGCTGTTGGCAGTTCCCCCCGACTCGGCGTATTCGTTTGCCCGGGTGCAGGCACCGGCCTGGGCAAGCCGTTTCCGGAAATCGGAGAAGGAGGCGCCCTACGTGAGCGGCAAAAGAGAAGTATGGCTGCGCACCACAGTGCTGAGCGAAACCAGCCCGCACACCAATTGGGTGCTCAGAAGTAAGTTATTTGAGTCCAGCACGATAGATGTGTACGTTGAGCACCCCGATGGCAGCGTGCAGCGCCTGGCGCTGGGGCCCGACGGGCCGGGCGCACGGGGCCGCGTGGTGGCCAACCGCTGCTACAACCTGGTGCTGCCGCTGGTGCCGGGCCAGGCTACCACGCTGTATCTGCGCACCTGGGCCGGCATGCTTGACTATCGGATTAGCGAAATCAACCATTTGCAAAAGCTTAGCTACTGGGAGAACTTCCTCATGGGTCTGTTTTTCGGGAGCATGCTGATGCTGGCGTTGTACAACCTGTTCCTGTTCGTGTCGTTGCGCGAAGCCACCTACGGCTACTACGTGGCCTACGTGCTCAGCTTCGGCACCATGAACCTGCTGTATAAGGGTGTCGTGCTGTGGTGGCTGCCGGGGCTGAGCGTCAGCACCCATTTCACCCTGCGGCTGCTGGTTTCGGCTGCTACCACCGTTTTCAGTGCCTTGCTGACGCGGGCATACCTCGAGACCCGGCGGCTGGCCCCGCGGCTCGACTGGCTGCTGACGGCCATTGTGCTTACGGCCCCGCTGCCACTGTTGGGCCACTGGCTGTTGCCGGGGCACACGGCCTTGCTGGCGCAGGTGCTACCGCTATTTTCGGGCGGGGCCACGCTGCTGGTGGGCATGGCAGTGCTGCGCACCGGCTACCGACCCGCGCGCTACTACATGGTGGGGGCCGGGCTGGTGATTGTGTCTGTACTCGCCTATTCGTTGGCGCAATTGGGCCTGCTGCCATCTAACGAGTTGACGATGAACGGCACCGCCGTGGCCTGGCTGCTCGATTTGGTTTGTCTCTCGCTGGGCCTAGCAGACCGCATCAGCCTGGCGCAACAGGCCCGGCAAACGGCGCAACTGGAAGCCATGACGCACCTGCGCGAGAAAGAAGAAGCGCAACTGGCCGCCAACCACCAGCTGGCCACACGCGCCGCCGAGCTGGAACACGCCTATAACGAGTTGCGCACCAGCCTGGCCACCACCGAGCAGCTCAAAAGCCTGGATGAACTGAAAACCAATTTCTTCACCAATATCAGCCACGAATTCCGCACGCCGCTTACCCTCATTCTGGGCCCGGCCGAGGAGCTGGCCACCGAAGCCCCCGACGCCACCACCCGCGCTAAAAGCGAGCTGATTCGGCGCAATGCCGGGCGGCTGCTGCGCCTCATCAACCAGCTGCTCGATTTGAGCAAGCTCGAAGCCGGCGCCATGCTGCTGCTACCCGAGCGCGCCGACCTGGCGGCCTTCGCCCGGCAGCTGGCCGCCACGTTCGCCTCGATGGCCGAGGCCCGGAACATTGCGTTTCGCACCACCGGGCCAGCGCGGCTGCCATTCATATTCGATGCGCCCAAACTCGATGTGGTGCTCACCAACCTGCTCAGCAATGCCTTACGCTTCACGCCCGCTGGCGGCACCGTGGAGCCAAGCAGGCGCGAAGTACCGGCGGCTGGTGCCGTGCCGGCCGGGGTCGAGCTGCTGGTGCACGATACCGGGCCCGGCGTGCCCCCGGCTCAGCAGCCGCACTTGTTCGACCGGTTTTACCAAGGCAGCACGCCCGCCGTGCCCGGCACCCAGCCCGGCACCGGCGTAGGTTTGGCTTTGGTGAAAGAACTGACTGAGCTGCATCAAGGCACGGTAACGCTGGTTAGCCCACCGGGTGCCGGGGCCGCTTTTCGGGTGTGGCTGCCCCAGGGTCTGCGGCCCGCGCCGGCCAATGCCGCAGGGCTGGCCAGCGTTGAAACTACCGCCAGCCATCGGCCCGAGCTGGAGCTGTTCGATGCCGCGCCGGCCGAGGCCGATACTCCCGTGGCCAACCCAGAGGCTGATTTCATTCTGTGTATTGAAGACAACGAGGACGTGCGCACCTTCATTCGCAGCAGCCTGGCCCCGGCCGGCTACCGGCTGCTGGAAGCGCCCGACGGCCTGCGCGGCGTCGAAATGGCCTTGGAACATGTGCCCGACCTGATTGTGAGCGACGTGATGATGCCCGGCCTCGACGGCTACGGCGTGGTGCGCCAGCTCAAGGCCCACCCGGCCACCAGCCACGTGCCGCTGGTGCTGCTCACGGCCAAATCGGCCAGCCACGACCGGCTCGAAGGCCTCGAAACCGGAGCCGATGCCTACGTGGGCAAGC
>NZ_BAAGZM010000359.1:0-4363 GCF_054778495.1 Hymenobacter agri | reverse complement strand
GGACGGGGCATCCTGGGCGCGGGCGGGCCGCGTAAGGCTCAGGCTCAGCCCGAGCACGAGGACCACCCACCGCCACCGCCCGGCCCGGCAGTAGCCGCGAATCAGGGCCGAAAAAAGGAAGTTGTTCAAGGCAAAAAGGTCGCGGGCGATTGCCGCCTGGCGGAGCTGCTTATAGACAGCCGAGGTCGTTAAAAGTTAACGCCCGCCCCTGAAGCAGGAGCGGGCGTTAGCGCTGGTGGTGGGCCAGACTGGCTATTTATCGATGCGGAAGCCCAGGCCGAACTGGATGAGCGTGCTCTCAACCGACTTCTGGTAGGAAATGGCGAAGGCCAGGGTTTCGACTACCGGGGCGATGTAGACGCCGCCGCCGTAGCCGGAGTGCCAGCCGCCGGGCGAAGCGCCCTGATAATACACGCGGCCCTGGTCGTAGAAGCCGAACACGCCGTAGTAGAAGGGCAGAAAGCCGTTTTTGACCTGGCCCAGGGCGAGGCGCAACTCGGTGTTGTAGTAGAGGCTGGCGTCGCCACTAAAGCGGTTGCGGTAGTAGCCGCGTAGGCCCTCGCGCAGGCCCAGCGAAGCGAATTTGTAGAAGGGAATGTCGGCGTCGGGGCCGTAGTTTTTGGCGCCGCCGCCTTTTACCACCAGCGTAACGGGAATGCCGATTTTGGCCGTGCCGTAGTATTCGGCGAAGCCCTGGGTGAGGCCGAAGGTGCGCTCGGGGCCCGAGAGCTGGCGGTAGGTGTCGTGCTGGGCGCGCAGGCGCACGCCGCGACGGGCAAAGGCCTGGCGGTCGCGCAGGTCGAGGTCGAACACGCCGTTGAGGCCGATTAGGCGCTGGGTACTGCTGTTGGGGCGAATGTCGGCGGCGCCGGGCGTCTGGTTGAGCACGCCGAGGTAGCTGTCGTTGGCGAAATCGGTAACGTAGTATTCAAACGATGGGCCGACGCGGAAGACGCTGCGTTGCAGGAAGGTGCGCTCCAGAAAGCCGTTGAGCGTAACGCCGCGGTAGCGGGCGCGGTAGAATTTCACATCGTACTTATCCTGGTCGAGCGGGGTGTTATTGCCCAGGCCGAAGAAGTTGTAGAACGGGAAATAGTTGCCGTAGCTGACGGCAGCGCCCGCGTCGAACTTGCCGATGGCGTAGCGGTGACGGGTGCTGAGCGTGAGCTGGCGCTGGCCGCCGGTGCTCACCTCGCCTAGCACGGCGTACTGGTTGCGGTAGCCCGGCTTGCGGAAGCCCTGCGTGGTGAAGCTGATGCCCGCGCTGGCCGTGAAGCCGTCGTTGCGGTTGTAGCCCAAGCCGATGGTGGGCTTGTAGGAATTGAATTCGAACTGCTCGCGGTCGTAATTATTCACGCCGGGCCGGGCGCTGATGTCGCTGTGCGTCTCGGGACCAGCCTGTAGGTCGGTGTCAGGCACGTCGTACACCTTGGTGAGCTTGCGCAGGCCGCTGGCCGTGGAGTTGTCGCTGATTTTGTCCTTGCCGTCGCCGCCAATTACGCGCACCATGATGCTGTGGCTGCCGCCGTCGCCGGTTACGGTGAATACGTCTTTGCCGCCGAGGCCGTAGAGGCAGACTTCCTGGGTTTCGTTGGGCTTGAAGGTGCGGTCGAACAGGGCCGCGCCTTTGGGGCTTTCGGTGTCGCCGGCGCGGTCGAACATCTGCACGCGCACCTGGCCGTCGGGCAGGCGGTTCACCTGGAATACCTCGCCTTTGTTCGAGCCCACGACATCGACGCGACGGGCCAGCAGCAGGTAGTATTCATCAATGGCCTTGGGCAGCTCCTGGATGCGGGCCTTGAGCTTGCGGTTGATGTCATTGCCCGATTTGTCCTGGATTTCGGCCGGGAGCTGGGCGGTGGCGCCGTCGATGACGGTGGGCGTGATTTTGGTTTGCAGGTATTTGGCGGCCTGCTGCCAGTCTTCGCGGGTGAGGTTTTGCAGCAGGAAGCGGTCGAGGTGACGGGCGGGCCAGTTCAGGCTTTTCATGTCCTGAAACTCGGTGTTGAAGCCCTCGATGCTGGGCACGGCCCACTCGCGGTTGGCCAGGTAGGTGAGGAAGCCGTTCCAGAGGGTGAAGCTCTGGTCGCGGTCGCGCGGGATGGGGCGGTAGAGGGTGCCGCCATCGGGCTGCTTGTAGCCGGCCCATTTCCAGTTGTCCTCGTGCTTGCCGAAGTCGGCCACCAGCATATCGAAGGCGCGGGCGCGGGCCAGGGCGGGGGCATCCACCTTGTTTTCGTGGTCTTTGTAGAGCTTGCGGAACAGGCCGAAGCTGCGCGTTACCTCGTCGGAGCCGCCGAAGCCGGGCAGGTTCTTCTTGGGGTCTTTGGGCGAGTCTTCGAGGGTGCCGAGCAGGCCGGCATACTGCTCGCGGTAAGCGCCGAGTTGCTGGTTGTCGGGCAGGCGGAACAGGCGCGGCCGGGCGTGCAGAATGTCCGTCTGGTCGAGCATGTAGCTGATGGGTAGGTTCGAGTACGGGTTGGCCGTAGCCGTTACGTCGCGCAGCACATCGGCGGCAATGGAGTTGCGCAACTCGGGCGGCAGAATCTTGGTTACGTCCTTATCGACGGAGCGGAAAACGTACTCCGCGCTGTCGGCCGCGATGAGCTTGAGCGAGGTGGTCTGGCGTCCACCGCCCTTGCCGGTGGGGCGCAGGCCGCCTTTTTCGGTGCCCAAATCCAGCGTTTTCACCGTGACGGGTTGCAGCCACGACGAGCGGTAAATCTTGCCGATGAAGAAGTTCTTGCTGGCCGTGGGCTTGTACTCGGGGCCGGGCACCACGGTGGTGGTGGCCTGGAAGGGCGCATCGGGCTTGGCCTCGGCTACGGTTTTGGTAGCGCCGGGGCAGCTGGTGATGAACGGGTTTTGTGGGGCCTTCGCGTCGCCCCCGTCGGCGCAGGCCGAGCGGAACAGGGTGGCGGTGTAGGCGTCTTTGGGGGCCGGGGTGTTGTTCTCGAACGTGAAGATGTGCGTCTTCACGGTGCCGTCGGCGAAGTATTCGAGGGTGGTGTAGCCTTCCTCGCTTTTGCTGTAGAGCGACTGACCTTTGGCGCCCACGTGCTCGCTTTCGATGAAGCTGCCGCTGACGACGTGGTAATTGCCCTGGAAGGGCGTGAGCTGGAGGCTGTAGTCGTGTGCGGCGGCGTAGATGACGCCGGGGTTGCTTTGCAGGGTGTTGAGCAACTCCTTGCGCAGCTCCTGGTAACCGGGGCTGGCCAGGTCGCGCGGGGTGCCCACATTCTGGCGGTAGGCGGCGTAGATGGTGCCGAACACCGGCGGGCTGAGGTGGCGCGAAAGCGGCTCGTGGCCGCCGTACACGCCGTTGGTGACGACGGGGTGGTGGCCGAGCAGCAGCACGTTCTTGTTTTTGGTGTCGTCAATCAGGTCCTGAATCTGCTCGCGGAACTCCTCTTTAGTGAGGGTCTTGCAGTCGGTGTCGGGCGCTTCGGGGCGGTCGAAGGGGTGGGTAAACCACGGGGTGTTGATGGCCACGAGGCGCACGAGCGGGGCCACGTCCACCACTTCGGGGCCGGGGCAGCCGTTGGTGGGGATGAAGGCATTCTGGCCGGGCAGCTGCTTCTCGATGTATTTTTCGAGGCGGCGTACGGCTTTCAGGCCATCGCGGCCGGAGTTGGCCCAGTCCTTATCGCCGGGCAGGAAGTAGATTTTGCCCTGCGGCAGGCCCTTCACCAGGGTAATGAGCTGGTCGGCGCGGGTGCGCTCGGCTTGGGCCAGGGCGGTGTCGGACTTGGCTACCAGGCCGGTATTGGCCACGATGTCGCCGAGGTGCACCACGGTGAAGGGGCCGGTTTGCCGCTCCAGCGTAGCGCGCAGCTGCTGAAGGCGGGCGGCCGGCAGTTCGCCCTGGGCAGTGTTGCCGAGCAGGAAAACGGTGTGGGCCGGGGACGTGGTTTGGGCCGCCAGCGAGCCGGCAGAAAGGCCAAGCGCAGCCAGCGCGGAGAGGAATTGTAGGCGCATAAAAAATGGGTATGCACCGGAGTACGCAGAACGCGGGGTAAAGTATGCGTAACCTAGCCGCGGAGCTGGTTTTCGGCCGCTGCGAGCTGTTTGAACTTGGCCAAGCGCTGCCCCAGCAGCAGCAGCAGGCACGGCAGCCCCACCCAAATGGCCTCGCTGGCCAGCACCCGCAGCCCCTTCGCCCCGAAGAACCCTCGGATGCTGAGCGGCGACACCTTGATGGGCCGCAGCGGGAAGAAATACCGCTCCAAGTGCCAGGGGCTGAAGAAAGCCACGCCCAGCCCGCCGGTGGTCATGGCATCGAGCAAGCCATGCGAGGCGGTGGCCAGAAACAGCAGCCCCGCCAGCCACCCAGCGGTGGGCCGGATTTCGGGCCGCGCCAGCC
>NZ_BAAGZM010000358.1:0-4388 GCF_054778495.1 Hymenobacter agri | reverse complement strand
CCAACCGCGACGCCCAGCCTAGCCGGCTGCTCGACGACCGTGGCTTTTCGCCCGCTGCCACGCCCGAAATGCCGCCCTACACCGTGCCCGACGTACGCGAGCAGCCGCTCATCCGCGACCGGCGGCCGCGCCAGTCTACCGACGTTGTGCCCAGCCGCTCGCGCCAGAGCAGCAGCAGCAACGTGCGCAGCAACTAGGCAAACGGAAAAGAGCATCATGCTTCGACTGCGCTCAGCATGATGCTCTGATATTACAGCAAAAAGCCCCGATTCATAACGAATCGGGGCTTTTTGCTGATGTCTGGCTGGCAGTTATTTCTTCGTTTTTTCGGCGTGGGCCAGCAGGTCGCCTCCGTGGCGGCGCAGCAGGTCCGACAATTCCTGCAGGGGCTTTTTCAGGTCGTCGCCGGCCTGGCGGCTAATCTGGCTGGTTTGGTCGCCGAGCATAGTGAGGGAGTTGCCAATGGCGCGGGCACTCAGCGCGCCGCTGGTGAGCAGCGACTGCAGGTTGCCGATTTCGCGCGCAATGTCCTGCAGGCCGGGCAGGCCGCTTTGCAGAAACTGCTGCTGCCAGGTTTCGGTGTTATCCATGGCCGAGCCCAGGGGCAAGCTGGTAAGGCCGTTTTTGAGCGCGCTGATGGTGGCGAGGAGGTGGTCAGAGGGCATGAGGTGGGTTGGTGAAATAGTGAGATGGTAAGGCGGGAAAGCAACGGATGATGAGGACTTTGGGAGGTACCTCTTCCTAACTTTTAACTTCTAGCTGTTTTTTGGCGCGCCGGGCCTTGATGGGGGCGTTAGGGTCGGGCGGCAGATTCAGGGGCGGAATAGGCAGGCTAGGCGCGGCCGGGCTGAGGCCGCGGGCGCGCAGCAGCTCCACGGCGCGCAGGGCACTGGCTTCCTTATTTTTGATTTCGAGCATGATGTCAAAATCGAGCCCGTGCAGCTGGTCGAGGAAATTGGCGAACAGGTCGTCCACGAGGTCGTCGGTGTGCTTGCCTTTGCGCTCGCCCAGGGCCTGCGAGCTGTAGTCCATCATGGGCACGCCGTCGGCCACGGGGTGCCAGGTGCCGGCGGCCAGGCGCAGGGCCTCGGCCATGGGCTCGCCGTGGTTGAGGCATTCGTGGTGGAAGTTGTCGAACAGAATGGGCACGCCCGTCAGCTCGTGCAGATGCAGGCAGTCGCGCAACGGAAACAACCGGTCGTCGTTTTCGACCACCAGCCGGGCCTGCACGGCCGCGGGCAGCGTAGCATACACCTGCGCAAACCGGCTGATGGCCGTTTCCCGGTCGCCATACAGCCCGCCCACGTGAATCTGGAGCTTGGCCGTCCCGTCGAGCCCCATCAAATCCAGCATCGAGCCCTGATAGATGAGCTCCTGAATGCTGCGCTGCACAATGTCGGGGCTGGGCGAATTCAGCACCACAAACTGGTCGGGATGAAAGCTCACCCGCAGGTTGCTGGCCTTGATGTAGTCGCCAATGGCCCGAAAGTCAGCCGCAAAGTGCGTTTGCCAGGGAAAGGTGTTGATTTCGTGCGAACCGAAGGGCACAATGCCCGAACCCATGCGAAAAAACAGCAGCCCCTGGGCCACGTTCCATTCCAGCATGCGGCGCAGGCAGGCCAGGTTGGCTGCCACGGCCGCCACCAGCCGCTCTTCCGAATAGGAAGCTAGCCGGAAGGTATTGGCGGCGCTGCAATCCATCGCCTCGTTCACGCAGGGATACCCGATTTTCATACTTCGGGCTTACGTGCGCTATTGCCGGCCGGTTATGGACGGAGTACCGCGAAATTTCATTTCGCCGACGAGCGCAGCGAGTATTCCGGCGTAGTGGTACGGTGTACTCGCTGCGCTCGTTGGCGAAATAGAATTTCGCGGTACTCCGCCTTACGGCTCGTAGCCGCGGTTATCCTTGAAGGCTTTGTTGTACTGCGCGCGGGCCTTGCGGGCTTTCTCGGCGCGCTGCTCGGCTTCAATTTCCTCCATCTTGCGGCGCTGCTTGCCCTCGCGCGAAAACTGGTCGTAAATGAGGCTGATGGGGCTGGCAATGGTGGGCACCGGCGCTTTCGGCGCCGTAGAATCGACGGCGAACAGGGGCTTGGGCTTGGGCGGGCGCTTCGCGCCGCTTACCACGGGCGGCGCGGGGCGCTTGATGTTGCGCAGGGCCCGGTTGATGATGGCACGGTCGGGGCGGTCGGCCGTTACCTGCACGTTGCCCAGCTGCACGCTGTCGCGCACCAGCAGGATGCGGACCACCATCTGCGAGAGGCCGGTGCCGCCCAGCGCCAGCCGCTGCGTTTTGAAGCCCAGCGCCCGAAACAGCACGGTATCGGTGGGCAGCGCGTCGATGCTGAATTCGCCGGTGGTGCCCGACACCACGCCGCGGCGCGTGCGCTGCACCTGCACCGTAGCCCCCGGAATAGGCAGGCGCGTGCGGGCTTCGGCCACACTGCCGCTCACGCGCACGGGCTCGACCTGGGCCCGGGCGGTGCCCGCCAGCAGGCTCAGCACCACCAAGGGTCCCAGCGTGCGGCCGATTTTCAGCCAACTCGCAACTACACAACGCAATACCGCAGAACTCATCCGAAAAGCAAACGCAACTTTATCACAAAGTAGCAACCCGGGGAGCCAAAAAAAGCCCGCGCCGTTGCAGGCGCGGGCTTTTCGGCGATGGTTCGGCCGATTGCATCGACCAAACCACTAGTTTTTCGTCTTGTTGCCGTCGGCGTCTTTGGTTTTCACCTTGCCGTTGTCTTTGATTTTGATTTTGCTGCCATCCTCGGCTTTGGCCTTCATTTTCGTCACTTCCGTGCCACCCATGTTGGCCGAGCCGCTCATGTTGTCGGTGGTCGTCGTGGTCGACGACGACGTGGTAGTTGAAGACGACATCGAACCCGTAGTGTCCGACATCATGCCCGTCGAGGTATTGTCCATGGGAGTGTTATCGTCGGCATAGTAGGTGGTGCGGCTCGACTCGTAGGCCGAGTACTGGGCGGGGTCAGTGAAGACCGACTTGAACTCGGTGTCGGTTTCCATGTTCGAGTCGCGCATCGAAGCAGCCATGCCAGTGGTGTCGGTGCCGTACTTGGTGCGCATATCGTTCATGCGCTTGTAGCGGTTCACGTACACGGTGCGGATTTTGGTTTTGGTGGCCTCGTCCGTGATTTTCATATTGGCCGCCATTTTATCGGCGATGCGCTGGGCGCGGGCCTCAATTTCGGCCTCCGTCATGGGGCCGGTGGTCGTGGTGGTGGTCGTCGTGGTGGTGCCGTCGGCGGGCGCGGTGGTTACCTCGGTGGTTTTTTCCTGCGAGCAGGAAGCCAGGGAAAGGGCGGCGGCGCCGGCCAGAATCAACAGGGAATTTTTCATGACTGTGGAAGGGGGTGAGAAAAACAACCCGAACGGGTTTGGGGGCGCTTTACGGCAACTATTTAAAAGATGTTACCTCAGCGATATAGCGCCCCCTGTTTTTTAGGCCCGCCGCAGCTCAAACACCGTTATTTCGGGCAGGAAGCCTACGCGGCCGGGATAGCCCAGAAAGCCCAGCCCCACGTTCACGTACAGCTTCTGGCGGCCCTTTTCGTAGAGGCCGGCCCACTGCTTATACACGTACTGCACGGGGCTCCACTTCATAAAGGGCAGGTTCACGCCGAACTGCATGCCGTGGGTGTGGCCGCTGAGCGTCAGGTCGATGTCGGGGTAATTCAGAATGTGGGTTTCCCAGTACGACGGGTCGTGCGAGAGCAGAATTTTGAACGGCGCGTCGGCGCTGGCCGCGTGGGCTTTGGGCAGGTTGCCGTAGGTGTGGAAATTGGCGTGCGAGCTGCAGTTCTGCACGCCCAGAATGGCAATTCTGTCGCCACCGCGCTCGATGAAATGGCTGGTGTCGTTGAGCAGCGTCCAGCCCATTTTGGCGTGGTTCTCCATCAGGCGCTCCAGGTTCTGGCGCCACAGGGCGCGGTCGTCGCGGAATTCGGGCACGTAGTCGCCGTAGTCGTGGTTGCCGAGGCTGGAGAAGATGGGCAGTTCCGATTTAATGCCCCGCAGCGCCGGAATGTGCGGCTCGACTTCGGTAGCGCGGTTGTTCACCAGGTCGCCGGTCATCAGAATCAGGTCGGCGCCCTGCTGGTTGATGATGGCCACGGCGCGCTCCAGCGGCTCCGTCGAGTTGAAGCTGCCGGTGTGCAGGTCCGAAATCTGCAGCACCTTGAAGCCGTCGAAGCCGGCGGGCAGGTTGGGAAACTTTAGCTGCACGCGGCGCACGGTGTAGTCGGTGCCGCCCTTCACGATGCCCCAGAGCAGCGCCACGGCCGGAATGGCACCCAGCCCCAGCGCCAGCTTGGCCAGAAACTCGCTGCGCGGAATGGCCGTGGCTTCGGCGCCGGCGGGCC
>NZ_BAAGZM010000357.1:0-4389 GCF_054778495.1 Hymenobacter agri | reverse complement strand
CGCCACCACCGCCGGGAGCACCGCCCCCGCCGCCGCTGGCGTCGATGCCGCCACCGCCGCCGCCTTCGCCTTCGCTCTTCAGGTCGTCGTTGTTTACGCTCTTGCCACGGCGCGTGGGAGCTGCCGTAATCTTACCAATGCGGTAGCTGAAGTTGACGCGCACGCCCAGCGAGTGCAGCTGGTTGCGGCTGGCCTGGTCGATGAGCGGCGACACCACGTTGTTGCGGATGGTGATGGTGGGCGTGAAGAAGTTATCGAAGCCGAAGCCGATGCTGCCGCGCTTCTCGGCGAAGTCGCGCTTGATGCCCAGCGTGTAGAAGCCGAAACCGCTCTGGTCGCCCTGCAGCTGCACCTGGCGGCCGCGGTAGAAGGCAAAGGCCTGCACGCCCCACACGGGCGTGAAGTTGTAGGAGCCCCCGAGGCGACCGCTGATAACAAAGCCCTGGTTGGATGCGTTGAAGTTGCGGTCGGGCACGTTGTTGGTGAGCGTGGCGTAGTAGAAGTCGGTACCCGCGTTCAGGTTCAGCTTGGGGCCGTTGAGGTTGGCGTTGAGGCTGCCGCCGTAGGCGTTCTGCTGGCCAATATTGGCGTAGGTGGTCTTCACAATGTCGGTTCCGGTAACCGTGCGCAGGGCTTCGATGGAGCCGGTGGTATTGCGCACGAAAGCACTCATGCTCAGGTTTACCTTCTTCACCAGTGTGTTGTAGCCCAATTCGTAGTTGTTGGTGTATTCGGGCTTGAGGGTAGGGTCGCCTTCGCTGGTGTTCTTGGGATTCTGTGCGTTCACATTCGGGTTCAGGAACTGTAGCGAGGGGCGCTGAATGCGGCGGTTATAGGCCAGCTTCAGCAGGTTGCCGTTGGCGAGCTTGCGCGACACGTTCACGCTGGGCACCAGCACGCCGTAGTCCGGAATGTTGGGCGCGGCCGAATTGGCAAAGCTGGCCTCAATGGTCGTGTACTCGTAGCGCAGGCCGGGTTTGATGGTAATGCCCTTGGGCAATTGCGCGGTGTAAGCCACGTAGCCGGCCGTTACATTCTGACGGTAGTTGAACACATTGCTACCGGAAAGCGAGCCCACATTCGGCAGCACCTCGCCGTTGGGGCCGTAGGAGATGGTAGAATAGTCGGAATTAACCAGACGCAGAATGTTCTTGGCCCCGGTCTCCAGCATCTGTGTTTTGCTGATGGGATTCTGGTAGTCCAGTTGCACCGTGTATTCCTCGTTGTAGCTGGGGTTGTCGTTCACGATGCGCGACGGGCTTTGCGGGTCGCTCGACTGGAAAATGGTGTTCGTGAAGTTGTTGGTGCGGTCGTTGCGGCTGAACAAGGTCAGCAGGCTGATTTCGTGCTGCGGCTTCTCGAAGCTGTGCGTGTAGTTCAGGCTGGCATCGACGGTGCCCGACAGGTCTTTGGCGTAGGTGTCGCGCAGGTCGGTGCCGATGGGCGCGCCCGTGGCCGAAGCGCCGTTGTAGGTGGTGCGCAGCAGCCCATCCTGGTAGTTGTAACCGCTGCGCTGGCCGTAGCTCACCGAAGCCTGCAGCGAGTTGAACTTGTTGATGTCGTAATCCCAGCCGAAGGAGTAGCGGCCGAAAATGCCCTGCTGGCGCGTGTCGGCGCTTTGCAGGGTGGTGGTGGCCGCGCCGGTACCCAGGCTGCGCGTTACCTGCGTGTTGCTGAACTCGCCCGGTGTGTTGTATTGGCCCCGGCCGAAACCGCTCAGCGAGAAGCCCATTTTGCCGGTGCGCAGGCTGCCCTGCAGACCCAGGTTGCTGTTGCGCAGGCCCGCGCTGATGTTCACGCCCAGCGTGGCACCCTTCAGGTTGTTGGTTTTGGTGATGATGTTGATGATGCCGCCCGAGCCTTCGGCGTCGTACTTGGCCGAGGGCGAGGTAATCACCTCCACGGTCTTAATCTGGTCGGCCGGAATCTGCTTCAGCGCGTCGGCAATGCTGCTGGCGGCAATGGTCGAGGGCTTGTTGTTGATGAGCACCTTGATGCTGGAGCTGCCGCGCAGGCTCACGTTGCCGTCGAGGTCCACACTCAGCATGGGCACGCGCTTGAGCACGTCGGTGGCGTCGCCGCCGCGGGTGGTCTGGTCGTTTTCGGCGTTGTACACCGTGCGGTCCACCCGCTCTTCGATGATGGCCTTCTGGCCCGTTACTACCACTTCGCCCAGCTTCTGGGCCGATGCCGACATGGCAATAGTACCCAGAGCCGTGGCCTCGCCGGCCGTCACCACCACGCCGGTGCGGGTGATGTTGGTGTAGCCCAGGAAGCTGATTTGCACCGTGTAGCTGCCGGCCGGAATGCCCGCCAGCACAAACTTGCCGTCGTCGCCGGCCACGCCGCCGTTCACCGGGTTGTTGGCGGCATCGAGCACCGCCACCGAGGCATAGGATACAGGCTTGTTGGTAGCCGCGTCGGTTATGGTGCCGCTGATGCGGCCGGCCGCGGTGCGCGGCGCGCTGGAAAGGGTGGGCCGGGTGCCGCCCTGTTGGGCCTGAGCCGCTGACGAAATGCCCAGCAGGGCCGTTAGCAGAACGGCCGGAGCCGGTAATAGGTGTTTCATATACTGACAATGGATAGCGGCCAAAGTGCCGCAAATCGGACCGGAGGTTGCATCCGGCGTCTGGCTGAGGTGTAAAAATTTCGTAACTAAATCCCTAACAGCCAACTGGCCGAATCGGCTTGCCGATACGCAAAGGTCTGGGACGCGGCCGCGACACATGGGAAAAACTAGATTATCGCATGCCAAACCCCGACTAATACCCCGATTCCATCGCTGCTCACAACCGCTCTTCGCATCGCGTCGTACCTTTGGGCCAGCCCGATAATCTTTTAGCGGGTCAGGCGGTTACGCTACCGTCACCAATCCCACCACGCCCGCCCCGATGATAGTTGAACCCGGCCCGCTGCTTGCGGCGATTGACTCGCCCGACGACCTTAAAAAGCTCGCTCCCGAGCAGTTAGTCCAGCTCAGCGCTGAGCTGCGCGACTTTATCATCGATTCCGTGAGCATTTACGGCGGCCACTTCGGCGCCTCGCTGGGTGTAGTCGAGCTTACGGTAGCGCTGCACTACGTCTTCAATACGCCCTACGACCAGCTTATCTGGGACGTAGGCCACCAGGCCTACGGGCACAAAATCCTCACCGGCCGCCGCGACAAATTCCCGACCAACCGCCGCTACAAAGGCATGTCGGGCTTTCCGAAGCGCAGCGAAAGCGAGTACGACGCCTTCGGCGTGGGCCACAGCAGCACCAGCATCGGGGCGGCGCTGGGCATGGCCGTGGCGTCGGACTACAAGGGCGAGTTCGACCGCCAGCACATTGCCGTAATCGGCGACGGGGCCATGACGGCCGGCATGAGCTTCGAAGCTCTGAACCAGGCCGGCGTGCTCAACAACAATATGATTGTCGTGCTGAACGACAACTGCATGAGCATCGACCCCAACGTGGGCGCGCTCAAGGAATACCTCACCGACATCACCACTTCGCGCACCTACAACAAAGTGCGCGACGAGCTCTGGAACGTGCTGGGCAAGCTCAGCAAGTTTGGCCCCAACCCCCAGCAGATTGCCCGCAAGGTAGAGGCCGCCATGAAGGCGACATTACTTAAGCAGAGCAACCTGTTCGAGGCGCTGAAATTCCGCTACTTCGGCCCCGTGGACGGGCACGACGTGCAGCACCTGGTTACCATCCTCAACGACCTGAAAACCATTCCCGGCCCCAAGCTGCTGCACTGCGTCACGGTGAAGGGCAAGGGCTACGAGCTGGCCGAGAAAGACCAGACCCTGTGGCACGCGCCGGGTTTATTCGACAAAATCACGGGCGAGATTTACAAGAAGACGCCCGACAAGCCCCAGCCGCCCAAGTACCAGGACGTGTTCGGCCACACGCTGGTGGAACTGGCCGAGGCCAACGATAAAATCATGGGCGTGACGCCGGCTATGCCCTCGGGTTCGTCGCTGAACATCATGATGGCCGCCATGCCCACCCGCGCCTTCGACGTGGGCATTGCCGAGCAGCACGCCGTTACGTTCTCGGCCGGCCTGGCTACGCAGGGGCTGATTCCATTCTGCAACATCTACTCCTCGTTCATGCAGCGGGGTTACGACCAGGTGGTGCACGACGTGGCGCTGCAAAACCTGCACGTGGTGTTCTGCCTCGACCGCGCCGGTTTTGCCGGGGCCGACGGCCCCACCCACCACGGCTGCTACGACTTGGCCTACATGCGCTGCATCCCCAACATCGTGGTGTCGGCCCCGATGAACGAGCAGGAGCTGCGCAACCTGATGTACACCGCCACCCTGCCCGAAAACGCCGGGCCGCACAGCATCCGCTACCCGCGCGGCGAGGGCGCGATGCCCGAGTGGCGCACGCCGCTGCAGC
>NZ_BAAGZM010000356.1:0-4391 GCF_054778495.1 Hymenobacter agri | reverse complement strand
CGGCTTCGAGGTGGCGGCAGGCGGCCTCTACGCGGGCGTTTTCCTGCACCACGTAGGCGCAGCGGCGGAACACCGTGCCGCCCATTTCGCTGCGGTGGGCTTCGAGCTGCTCCATCGTAGCATCGCGCAGGGCGGCGATGTGCGGGTAGTGCTGCTGGAGCACCGCCACGCCGCGCTCGCACTCCTGGCGGCGGGTGTTGTATTCGCTGGAAGCCAGGCTGTGCTTCACGCCCGAGTTCACGAGCACGATGCGGCACGCCGAGGTGTCGAAGGGGAAATACTGGTAATCGAGCGAGCGGCAATCGAGGCGCACCACGTGGCCGGCGCGGCCGAACACGCTGGCAAACTGGTCCATGAGGCCGCACTGCACGCCGGCGTAGGTGTGCTCGGCCAGCTGGGCCATGCGGGCCAGCTCCATTTTCTCAAAACCGGTTTTCAGCAACTCGTTCAGCGCGAAAGCCAGGCCGCACTCCACGGCGGCCGACGACGACATGCCCGCGCCCATGGGCACGGTGCCGGCCAGCACGCAGTCGAAGCCCGGCACGGCCACGCCGCGCAGCTGGAACTGCGCCGCCACGCCCAGCAGGTAGTTGGCCCAGTGCGTTTCGGTGGGGCTGATGTCGGCGGCGTTGGGCAGCTCTAGGCTTTCGCCGAGGTCGTGGGCGTAGAGACGAATTTGCTCGCCGCCGTTCAGGCCCACGGCAAACACCATCTCCTTATCGACGGCGGCCGGCAGCACGAAACCGGCGTTGTAGTCGGTGTGCTCGCCGATGAGGTTGACGCGGCCGGGGGCGCGCACCAGCCGCGGCGCGTAGCCGTAGCGTTGTTGAAAATCGGCCTGCACGGCCTGAGCCAGAGAATGGGACATGGAGCGAGAGAATGAGGAAGCAAAATGCCGTTGCCAGCGGCCAGCCATATTACGCAAGCGGGGGCGAAAATGCCGGCCCGCCGGGGTTTCGGCGCCGAAAAGTACGGCAGGCCGGGCGCATTTGCACAATCGTTTGTGCATAATGTAATTCCGCTTACCTGCGCTGGCGGGCGCGGCCGGGCCGGTTGTGGCTGGCTGCTACGCTCCTACCCCGCGCGCTGGCCGCCCAGGAAAGCCGGCTACCGGCCCGGCCCGAATTCAGCCCGACCTTTGCTCCCCATTAACCAGAAATAGTACGCGGGATGAACGCAACGGAGCACGAGGAACGGGAATACCTGGAGGAAATGAAAGAGAAGCTGACGCTGGCCATCCGGCGGATTGACGGCGACGTGCGGCAGTTTTCGGACGAGCTGCGCGAGAAGAAGCAGTACATCCACGAGCAGCAGTCGGGCATGGACGAAGCCGACATGGTGGCCGCCGAGCAGTCCATCAACCGCATGGCGTTTACGGGCGAGGCGGCGGTGGGGCGCAAGCGCAAGCTGCTCAAACTGAGCCAGTCGCCGTACTTCGGGCGCATCGATTTTGCGCCGCAGGGCCGCGGCAAGGGCAAGTGGCCGGTGTACATCGGCATGTATTCGTTTGTGGACGACCAGCGGCGGCAGAGCCTGATTTACGACTGGCGGGCCCCCATTGCGTCGATGTTTTACGATTTTGAGCTGGGCGAGGCGGCCTTCACCGGCCCGGCCGGCGTGGTGCCGGGCACCATCGACCTGAAGCGGCAGTACAAAATCCGCGACGGCCGCATGGAGTTCATGATTGAGAACGGCGTGAACATCCTCGACGACGTGCTGCAGCGCGAGCTGGCCAAGTCGTCGGACGACAAGATGAAGAACATCGTGGCCACCATTCAGCGCGACCAGAACGCGGTGATTCGCAACGAAACGGCAACGGTGATGGTGATTCAGGGCGTGGCCGGCTCGGGCAAAACCTCGATTGCGCTGCACCGCATTGCGTTTTTGCTCTACCGCCACCGCGAGAGCATTCGGGCTAAGGATGTGCTCATTATCTCGCCCAACAAGGTGTTTGCCGACTACATCTCGAACGTGCTGCCCGAGTTGGGCGAGGAGCACATTCCGGAGCTGATTATGGAGGAGCTGGCGGCCGATTTGCTGGCGCACCAGCACCCGTTCCAGACGTTTTTCGAGCAGGTATCGGCGCTGCTCGACAAGCCGCACCCGGCCTTTATCGAGCGCATCCGCTTCAAGTCGTCGTTCGAGTTTCTGGGCCAGCTGAACCAGTACCTGCTGCACGCCGAGAACAACTACTTCACGGTGAAGGAGCTGCGCGTGGGCCGCACGGTGGTGCCGCTGCCGTGGCTGCTGGCCAAGTTCAAGACGTTTCACCGGGTGCCGCTGCTGAAGCGCTTCGCGCTGGTGGCCGAGGAGGTGCGCGCCTACGTGCGCAACGCCGTGGGCCGCAAGCTCAGCAACCACGAGAAAAGCACCATCGGCGAGGCCATTCCGCGCATGTTCCGGTTTCATCAGCCGATGGATTTGTACCGGGATTTCTACCGCTGGCTGGGCCGGTCCGAGCTGCTGCGCCCCCTGCCCGACCAGCGCCTTGAATACGCCGACGTGTTTGCGTTCATCTACCTGAAAATCCGGCTCGAAGGCATCGCGGCCTACGACCACGTGAAGCACCTGCTAGTGGACGAGATGCAGGACTACACGCCCGTGCAGTACGCCGTGCTGGAGCGCGTATTCAGCTGCCGCAAGACTATTCTGGGCGACGTGAGCCAGACCGTGAACCCCTACAGCGCCTCCTCGGCCGAAACCATCGAGCGGGTGTTTCCGCAGGCCGAAGTGGTGCGCCTGAACCGCAGCTACCGTTCCACGGTCGAGATTACCACCTTCGCCCAACGCCTCGCCCCTAACCCGGACATTCTGCCGCTGGAGCGCCACGGCCCCGCGCCCACGGTGACCGGCTACACCAGCGAAACCGCGGAATTACAGGCCCTGCAGGCGTTGATTACGGAGTTCAAAAATTCCGGCAACCACTCGCTGGGCATCATCTGCAAAACGCTGCGGCAGGCCGAGCAGGTGCAGCAGGCGCTGCCCGAAGCGGGCCTGCACCTGCTCACCGAGGAGTCGACGCACTTCAAGGAAGGCGTCGTCCTCACCACCGCTCACCTGGCGAAGGGGCTGGAATTTGACGAGGTCATCGTGCCGTTTGCCTCGGCCCGCACGTACCACACGGCCGTGGACAAGAGCATGCTGTACGTGGCCTGCACCCGCGCCATGCACCGCCTCACGCTGACGTATGCGGGCGAGGTTTCGCCGTTTTTGGATGAGAACAGGTAATTCCTGAACGTCATGCTGAGCGTAGTCGAAGCATCTCTACCGCTGTAGTAATCAATGCCGACTGCAACGAAGCAGTAGAGATGCTTCGACAAGCTCAGCATGACGTTATTTTGCCTTTAACACAATCGTTTAACTCAGGTAACTTACTCCACACTATTACCATGAAACACCTTTTCCTATTGCTGACCCTGCTGGCCGCCCTCGCGCCGCCGGCCCGCGCCCAAACCACCGCGCCCTTCGCCAAAGGGGCCGACGTGAGCTGGGTAACCCAGATGGAGCAGTCGGGCTACCGCTTCTACAACGAAGCCGGCACGCAGCAGGACCTGTTTCAGCTGCTGAAAGGGTACGATATGAACACCATCCGGCTGCGGGTGTGGGTGAACCCGGTCGGCGGCTGGAGCAACCCGGCCGATGTGCTGGCCAAAGCCTTGCGGGCCCAGGCGGCGGGCTACCGCCTGCTGATTGACTTCCACTACAGCGACGAGTTTGCCGACCCCGGCCGCCAGAACAAGCCCGCCGCCTGGGCCGCCTATTCGTTTCCGCAGCTGCTCACGGCCGTGTACGACCACACCAGCACCGTGCTGCAAACCCTGAAAAACAACGGCATCACGCCCGAATGGGTGCAGGTGGGCAACGAAACCAACGACGGCATGCTCTGGCCCGACGGCAAGGCCTCGACCAACATGGCCCAGTTTGCCCAGCTGTTCGACCGCGGCTACGCGGCCGTGAAAGCCATCAGCCCGACCAGCAAGGTGATTGCACACGTTTCGAACGGCTTCAACGTGAACACCTCGCGCTACATTTTTGGCGGCCTCACGAGCAACGGCGCGCGGTTCGACGTGATGGGGTTGTCGCTCTACCCGAGCATTACCGACTGGCCCACGCTCACGGCGCAGTGCCAAGCCAACATGAACGACCTCGTGGTGCGCTACCCCGGCAAGGAGGTGATGTTGGTAGAAACCGGTATGACGGCCGATGCGCCCATTCCGACCCAGCAAATGCTACTCGACCTGCAGGCCAAAACCCAGGCCGTGCCCGGCGGCAAGGGCCTCGGCGTGCTGTACTGGGAGCCGCAGGCCTACAACTGGATGAACTACGGCCTGGGCGTCTGGAACTCCGCCGGCCGGCCCACCGCCGCGCTGCGCGCCTTCCGCAACGTGCCG
>NZ_BAAGZM010000355.1:0-4395 GCF_054778495.1 Hymenobacter agri | reverse complement strand
GCCAGGCCGCCCTGCTGGCCCAGGCCGCCGGCGTGAAGCAGCTGCTGCTGGGCCACTTCTCCAGCCGCTACAAGGCCTTGGAGCCGCTGCTACACGAGGCGCAGCCGGTGTTTCCGCGCACGGCGCTGGCGCTGGAGGGGCTGGTGGTGAGTATTTAATGCCGTTTGTCATCCTGAGCACAGCGAAGGACCTTTTCACGACGAAACTGTTTGCAGCAAGCTTAAACAGGCCGACGTGAAAAGGTCCTTCACAAGCTCAGGATGACAAGACTTTACGAATATCCATGAATACCTACGCCCACAAAAAGCAGCAGCTCTACCTCGTCCTCAGCGGCATTTTCCTGGTGAATGCGCTGCTGGCCGAGATTATCGGCGTCAAGATTTTTTCGGCCGACAAGCTGATGGGCTTGCCCGGCAGCCTCACGGCGGGCGTGCTCATCTGGCCGGTGGTATTTGTGACGACGGATATCATCAACGAGTATTTCGGCAAGGCCGGCGTGTTGCGCATCAGCTACCTCACGGTGGTGCTCATCCTGTTCGCGTTTGGCGTTATCTACCTCACCACCAAGCTGCCCCCGGCTGATTTTTGGCTCGACGTGAACAAGACGGACAACCAAGGCCGGCCCTTCGACATTGATTTTGCCTACCAGAGCATTTTCCGGCAGGGCCTTGGCATCATCACGGGCTCGATTGTGGCCTTTGCCGTGGGGCAGCTGCTCGATGCCACCATTTTTGCGGCCATCCGGCAGGCTACGGGCGGGCGCTTTGTGTGGCTACGCGCCACGGGCAGCACGCTGGTGTCGCAGCTCGTCGATTCGTTTGTGGTGCTCTACGTGGCCTTCTACGTGTTCGGCAACTGGACGATGGACCAGGTGCTGAGCGTGGCCAACACCAACTACTGGTATAAGTTCGCGGCCGCCATTCTGCTCACGCCGGTGCTCTATCTCGCCCACTTTCTGATTGACAAGTACCTGGGACCGGAGGAAACGACCGAGCTACAGGAAGAAGCCGTGGAGAATGTGAGCGTGTAACTTTCAGCTTTCAATCGCCTCCTTCCCTTCCCAATGCGCAACGTCTTTCTCCCCTACCTGTTTTTCAGCAGTGCCTTCCTGCTGCCCGCAATCAGCCGGGCACAATTATTTGGTCGGTTCGAAAATGGCTCCTACGTGCTGAACGAAAGCCGCAATACGCGTCAGCAGGGCCAGCTCAAGCTGCAAAGCAGCCAAAAGCTGCTGGTGAAAGCCGCCAATGGCAAAACCATTAAACTGACGCCCGAGCAAGTAGCGTCTTTCCGCATCGACACCCGCAAATATGTAACGGTCGGCAATTTTCACGTGAGAGGCGGCCTAAACGCCGACATTGCCAAAGGATTTGCCGAGCAGCTCGACAGCGGCCGGGTAGTGCTGCTAAACTATACGTATTCGGACGGCGGCGCCCCTATAATGGGAGCGGGCGGCATGAACTACGGCGGCGGGAATTACGAAAGCCACGCCTATCTGCTGAACTGGCCGGGCGAATCGGAGGTAATTCCCGTGCAGGGCAGCTTCTACACCGGAGGCGGCAAACAGTTTCGCGAGGCTGTACGGCCGTTCCTCTTCTCGCGCCCCGATTTGGAGAAGTTGCTTGACGACAAGCTCATTAGCAGTGACGACTTGCCGACGGTCATCCACGCGCTGAATAATAATCTGCCTTACCGCGCCCCGGCAGTTGCTCAGCCATCCAATTAGCGGGTTTACGTGGCCACAGTTGGGAAATAGCAGAACCAAGGATTTAATTAGTAAAAGTTGCCGGAGGGGCACAGAACGGATATTTATGGTGTTGCCAGGCATACGCCCATTCGTTTTTTTCCTGGCCCTGCTGCTGCCCGCCGCGGCCCGCGCCCAGTACAACTTTGCCCCCGGCACCTACCAGCTCGCCAACGGCTCGAAAGGCGAGGCTTCGTTGAAGCTGATGCTGGCCGAAAACGGCAGCCCGACCATGATGGTGGGCGTGAAAAACGGCAAGGAACGGAAGTTTCGCGCGGCCGAGGTCACGGCTTTCACCGTCGAAAGCCACCGCTTTGTGCGCGTGAACGACTTCCGCTTCCTCAGCGGTACCGATGCCGATTTCAAGGAACCCGCGCTGCTCGAAATCCTCGAAACCGGGCCGGTGGAGCTGTTTTTCTACCACTACCAAGTGGAGATGGGCACCAACTTCAAGGCCCACGTGAAGCTGCCGGTGCTGCGCAAAGCCGGCACGAGTACGTTCTTTGCGTATAGTCCCGGCCGCACGCCGGGGTTCGACCCGAAGCTGGCGCCCGGCACATTCGTGGCAGCCCTGTTTCCGGCCGACCCCGTGCTGCAGCGCCAATTTGCCACCAATGCCGTCGGCCGCGCCCAGCTCGCAGCCGCCGTGCACGCCTACAACCAAGGCGTGCGCTTAACTCCTTAATTTTTAGTTGTTAGCTGCTTGTTGTCGGTTATTAGTCGAATGACTACGGGCACGACAAACAACTGACAACGAACAACTGACAACCAACATACCCGCATGTCCCGCATTCTTACCGGCATTCAGAGTACCGGCCGGCCGCACCTCGGCAACCTGCTCGGCGCCATTCTGCCCGCCATCGAGCTGTCGAAAAACCCAGCCAACGACTCGCTCTATTTCATCGCCGACCTGCACTCGCTCACCACCGTGCGCGACCCCGAAGTGCTGCGCGCCAACACCTACGCCGTGGCCGCCGCCTGGCTGGCCTGCGGTTTCGACACCGAGAAAAACCTGTTCTACCGCCAGTCCGACGTGCCGCAGGTGACGGAGCTGACCTGGTACCTGAGCTGCTTCACGCCCTACCCTATGCTGGCCAACGCGCACAGCTTCAAGGATAAGAGCGACAAGCTTTCCGACGTGAACGCCGGCCTCTTCACCTACCCCGTGCTGATGGCGGCCGATATTCTGCTCTACGACGCCGAAGTGGTGCCCGTGGGCAAAGACCAGGTGCAACACCTCGAAATTGCCCGCGACATTGCCAGCGCCTTCAACAACCGCTACGGCGAAACGCTGGTGCTGCCCAAAGCCCGCGTCGACGAGCAGCTAATGACCATTCCGGGCACCGACGGGGCGAAGATGAGCAAGAGCTACGGCAACATCATCGACATTTTCGCGCCCGAAAAAGAGCTGCTGAAAACAATCAAAACCATTATTTCGGACAGCACCCCGCTCGAAGCGCCCAAAAATCCGGACACGGACGTGACGTTCAAGCTTTACTCGCTGCTGGCCTCGCCGGCCGAGATTGAGACGATGCGCCAGAACTATCTGGCCGGCGGCTACGGCTACGGCCACGCCAAAAAAGAGCTGTACGAACTGATTCTGCGCCGCTTCGCGGTCGAGCGTGAGCGTTTTGATTTCTACATGAACAACCTGCCCGAGCTGGATGCCGCGTTGGCCATTGGCGCGCAACGCGCCCAGGAATACGGTGCGGGCGTGCTGGCGAAGGTGCGCCAGAAAGTGGGCTACGGGCGCATTTAGAACGGTAGCAAAGCACGTCATGCTGAGCGCAGTCGAAGCGTCTCTGCCGCAATACTGAAATTGATTAGTGCTGCGGTAGAGATGCCTCGACTGCGCTCAGCATGACGTTCTATAATCTCAAACAGCCTACAACACCTGCTGGGCCGAAAAGCTGAAGCCGACTTTGCTGCCGCGGCTCACCTGCTGGTTTTCGAGCTTTTGCTTGACGCTGATGCGCTGAATTTCGGGCAGCGGCGGGGCGATAAGGTCGTTGTTGACGGCTGCAATCATGGCGCTTTCCACGAAGAGCTTCATCATGTCGGGGCTGATGCGGTTGTCGCTCATGTCGTTGTCGGGCAGCTCGAGCTGCTGCACGCCTTCGAGGAAGTAGTGGCTTTCGATGTTGACGAGCAGGCGGCCGACGAGGTAGCCGGGGTCGTTCAGGCGCTGGTATTTGATGCTGTCGGCCATGAAGTTGTAGGCCATGATGTGGCCGAAAAACCGGCGGCGGAAATCGGCCTCGACGTACTTGCTGGCCATGGGGCCGTAGTCGTCGGGGAAGGTGACGATGTTGGAGTGCATCACAAAGACCAGCAAATCGCCCGAAAACCGGATGTGAAACTCCATGTCGTTGATGGACCGGTACTCAATCACCACGCTCGAATCGAGGGGCGTGAGCTTGTGGCTGAGCTCCAGCACGAGTTCCTGCGACACCAGCCGCAGGCAGTCGAACGCCGCCTGCGTGTTGCGGTAGATGGCCTGCTTGGCGGTGGATTTCTGCTTAAGGCCTTCAAAAATCTGGTTGAGGCGGTCGGGTGGCGCTTCGGTGGGCGAGCCGGCTTCGGCGGTGGGCTGATTGTTGGTGGCGGTGGCGCCGGAGTGAGTAGCGGCCGACGCGGCGGGCGAGGCCGAA
>NZ_BAAGZM010000354.1:0-4404 GCF_054778495.1 Hymenobacter agri | reverse complement strand
GGCGGGGCGCTGGCGCTGGCCTCGGCCATGGGCTACCGCTGGGCCGAGTATTTCAGCCCGCGTCGGCTGGGAGCGGCCTGGTGGCTGCTGGCCGCGGCGCTGCTCATCGTGGTTATCCTGCCCCTCATGTCGGTGCTCATTGCCTGGAACGCGGGCGCGCACTTCCCGGCCGCGCTACACGATTTTGAGGTGTGGGCCCGCGCCAGCGAAGACCGAGCCGCCGTGCTCACCAAGTTTCTTACCCGCTTCAATTCCGGCGCGCGCTTCGCCGTGGGCGTGGTCGTGATTGCGCTGGTGCCGGCCGTGGCCGAGGAGCTGGTGTTTCGCGGCGTGATTCAGAAAAACCTGGTGCGCTGGTTTTCGCCGCACGTAGGCGTGTGGCTGGGGGCGGCCATTTTCTCGGCCATTCACTTCCAGTTTTTTGGGTTTGTGCCGCGATTCGTGCTCGGGCTGGTGCTGGGGTATTTGTACCTATGGAGCGGCAACATTCTGGTGAGCATGGCCGCCCACTTCACCCAGAACGCCCTGCAATTGCTCATCCTCTACCTCACCCAGCGCGGCCAGTTCGGCTGGGGCTTCGACCCCGACTCGACTGAGGCGCTGCCCCTTACGCTGGTGCTGCCCTCGGCTCTGCTCACGGCCGGCCTGCTCTACCTGCTGCACCGCAGCATGACGGCCCCCGCCGCGCCCACCACCATGCTCACCATCGGGAGCGAAGGGGTGAAAAGAACGGTGTAGAGACGCGTATTCGCGTCTCGGCGTTGAACGACCCGTTCGCAACGCCCGTACTGCCGCCGTAGCATTCAACGATTCTGTTCAACGACGCGACGCGAAGTGTCGCGTCTCTACATCCCGCCCACTTTGGCCGATTCTACACCTTCCACTACTGCCGAAGCTGCCGCCGCGCCCGCCGGCCCCAGCAACCTGCGCCTGCGCATCACCTACGGCCTCATCGGGGCCGCCCTGCTGCTGGGCAGCGTCTGGTTCAGCCCCTGGACGTTTGGGCTATTCTTCGCCTTTGTGCAGGCCGTGATGCTGTGGGAGTTCTACCGCATGATGCGGGCGGGCGGCTACGCGCCGGCTACGTGGATTGGAATCGCATCAGGATTAATAATTTTTTGCCTGTTACATCTGAGCGCCGCCAACATAGAATATAATTCAATTATCGATGAACTGTCAGACTCTGGTGTTTCCTTCAGTACCCATTATTCACCTGAACAGCATCTGGCGATTGTCTCCCACATACCGCAGGTTGCCGAGTACAAAGCGGCTCTATCAGAGGTCAGCTTCACTTTTGCAGTTCTAATTCTTGTAGTCCTATTAGGATATACTGTAGTTGCTTTCCTTCGTGAAATTGTCAAGTGGAAAGGGAGTGGTCAACCTACTGTAAATGTCGGAGTAGGTTTAACCGGCCTTTTCTATGTAGCTATTCCGATGGGGCTTCTGAGTTTTTTAGCCTTTGATAAAGCAGCTTACGACTACCGCCGCATCTTCGCCCTGCTCTTCCTCATCTGGGCTTCCGATATTGGCGCGTACGCCGCCGGCAAAACCTTTGGCAAGCACAAAATGGCCCCCAAAATCTCGCCCGGCAAAACCTGGGAGGGCTGGGCCGGCGGCTTCGTGCTCACGCTGGTGGTGGGTTGGGCGGTGGGCTTCATGCTGCCCGATATGCCGCTGGCGCACCGCCTCGTAGCGGCCGGCGTGGTGGCCGTGTTCGCCCCGCACGGCGACCTGGCCGAGTCCATGCTCAAGCGCAGCGTGGGGGTGAAGGACTCGGGCAGCATCATGCCCGGCCACGGCGGCCTGCTCGACCGCTTCGACGCCTTCCTGCTGGTGCTGCCGGTGCTGGCGCTGCTACAGCTGCTGGCGGGGTAGGGGTGGCGCGGGGGAGCGTTTGTCGTTGTGCTCGCAATGACAGATGAGTCCGCCTTCAACCCAAAAGCAATACCTTTGCGGCCCTAATCCGTATCCAAAGTCCCACCCACACTCCCATAAACTCCCTCATGGCAGCTCACACCGTGTATAAAGAACCGGCCCCCAAAGTCGACCGCGAAAACCCGCTCGAATCAATGATGTCGCGTTTCAACATCGCCGCCGAAATTCTCGGTCTCGACGACGAAACCTACAACGTACTCAAAGCTGCCGATAAGCAGGTTATCGTGCACATTCCGGTGACGATGGACAACGGCAAAGTGCAGGTGTTCGAAGGCTACCGCGTGATTCACAACACCATTCTGGGCCCGAGCAAAGGCGGCATCCGCTACGACAAAAACGTGCACCTCGACGAGGTGAAGGCCCTCGCGGCCTGGATGACCTGGAAGTGCGCCGTGGTCGACATCCCCTACGGCGGCGCCAAGGGCGGCATCATCTGCGACCCCACCACGATGAGCGCCGGCGAAATCGAGCGCCTCACCCGTGGCTACACGCTGGCCCTGAAAGACATTTTCGGCCCCGACCGCGACATTCCGGCCCCCGACATGGGCACCGGCCCCCGCGAAATGGCGTGGCTGATGGACGAATTCTCGAAAACCAACGGCATGACTTCGCCCGCCGTGGTAACGGGCAAGCCCCTGGTAATGGGCGGCTCGCTGGGCCGCACCGAAGCCACCGGCCGCGGCGTAATGGTGTCGGCCCTGGCCGCCCTCAAGAAGCTGAACCTGAAGCCGAACGAAGTGTCGGCCGCCGTGCAAGGCTTTGGCAACGTGGGCTCGTGGGCCGCGGTGCTGCTGCACCAGCAGGGTGTGAAAATCAAGGCCGTGTCGGACATTTCGGGCGCGTACTGGAACGAGAATGGCATCAACATCGACGAAGCCATTGCGTATAAAAACGCCCACAATGGCCGCCTCGAAGGCTTCGCCGGCGCCACGCCGATGAACCCCGACGACCTGCTGACCTCGGACGTGGACGTACTGGTGCCCGCCGCCGTGGAAGACGTCATCACCGAGCACAACGCCCACGACATCAAAGCCAAGCTGATTGTGGAAGGCGCCAACGGCCCGACTTCGGCCTCGGCCGACCCCATCATCAACGAGAAGGGCATCATGGTGGTGCCGGACATTCTGGCCAACTCGGGCGGCGTCACGGTGTCGTACTTCGAGTGGGTGCAGAACAAGCAGGGCTTCAAGTGGACGCTGGAAATGGTGACCGAGCGCGCCGACCGCATCATGTCCGACGCCTTCGAGAAGGTGTACGAAACCAGCCAGAAGTATAAAATCCCGATGCGCATCGCCGCCTACGTGGTAGCCATCGATAAAGTAGCCCAGACCTACAAGTACCGCGGCGGCTTCTAGAAAAAAACGGCCACAACCTCGGCTGTTTGGCCGCCGGAGGTGGTTTGTTCGTATGGTTTTAAAGGCACGGGCCAGCCAGCCCGTGCCTTTTTGCTTTTCGTTGCTGACCTTTGCGGTAGCTTAGGGGCAGTGCGCGGTCAGCAATTAGCCGCTACGCTCCGTTTAAAACCAATTGTTTACCCGAAGCCGCGTTGTGTACGCCGTTTCAATTCGCGATTATGAAGATTCATAAAGAAGGAAGACGCATCCTGTTCGTCACGCTGCTGATTCTGCTGGCTCTCAACCTGCTCATGTTTCAGTTCAACCGGGGGCAGGTGCTGGTGAACCGGCTGTTTGCCGGCGCCACGGTCATCATCTTCCTGCTGATTCTGCAGTTTTTCCGCAGCCCGTTCCGGCACATGTTCACCCACGAAGACCTGCTCATCGCGCCGGCCGATGGCAAGGTGGTGGTCATCGAGAACGTATTCGAACCCGAGTATTTCGAGGATGAGCGCAAGCAAATCAGCATCTTCATGTCGCCCATCAACGTGCACGTCACGCGCAATCCCATCTCGGGCATCGTGAAGTATTTCAAGTATCACCCCGGTAACTATTTGGTGGCCTGGCACCCCAAAAGCAGCACGCAAAACGAGCGCACCACCGTGGTGGTGGAGTCGGATGCCGGCCCGCTGGTGCTCTTCCGGCAGATTGCCGGGGCCATGGCCCGCCGCATTGTGTGGTACGTGAACGAGGGCGATGAAGTAACCCAGGGCGAGGAGTTTGGCTTCATCAAGTTCGGCTCGCGCGTCGATGTGTTCGTGCCAATGGATACCGAGGTAAAAGTGGAGCTGGGCCAGAAAGTGAAGGGCGGCGAAACCGTCATCTGCCAACTGAAAGTATCGTAGCTGCCGTTCCCAAAAGCATAAATGCCAATGAAAAAGGCCACCGAATAGGTGGCCTTTTCTTTTGTCTGGTCGGTGGCTACAGCAGAGAATCTAGCGGGTCGACAGCTGTCAGCAGGTGCGGCACGAATTCCGACAGGTTGGTGATAAGGCCCGCGTCGCGGCGGAAGCCGATGGCGCAGGCCTCGCCGGCCCAGAACACGCCGGCCTGGTAGCGGCGGCCCTGCGCATCG
>NZ_BAAGZM010000353.1:0-4421 GCF_054778495.1 Hymenobacter agri | reverse complement strand
CACCCCGGCGCGCCCGGCCCGCAGCGTGACGGGCACGGTCTTGGGCTGGGCATCGGCGAAGACGTAGGAACGGGCAGGCGGCAGGTTCACCAGCACGGGGGGCACCACGGCCAGCGGCTGGTATAATTCGCCCAGCACGGGGTCGGTATGCTTGTATTGGACGGGAACTTCATAATCAATTGTCCCTTGCATTTCCTTCTCGCGCTTCTTGGCATCGGCAACAGTGTACCTATACTTAAAAGTGTAATGAGCAGTTAGCGCAGATTCATTTTCTGGTTTTCCTCGCAACAATTGTTCATCAACCCGATACATGCCTAGAGTCTGTTTCTCCCGCAACCAGTATGGTGCACTTGAAGCTAGAGTAGCTGGAGCAGTGAAATTGAGCTTGCTTCGGCCTGAACCAGTGTATTGGCTTCCTTTCAGTAAAGGAGGATAGTTGACCGTATCGCCACTGCTAGGAGTTAAATAGACTCGCTGTGGAAAGACATTCGATGAAGGCAGTTGAAAGGCTTCGGTTGAAATTTCAACTTTCTCTCCCGGCGCTACAGAAGCTACAGAAGTGGTAGCTTCCAAGTGCAGTCCTAAACATGCCTTGAGCAATTCATCAACCTGACCAACCTTGTTTTGAACCCAAAACTGGGCTTTGCTTATTTCATCTACGGCTTGGTCACGAATTGCCTCATTAGGCATCTCCTTACTCGTATATGATTCACCTAGCTTCTGATAGGAAGCATACATTTGCTCCCGCACCTTCAGCAGCCCCGCCACGCTGGCGCTGGGGTTGCTCGGGTTGTAGGTGCGAATCACCTCCTCAATGAGCTTGCCCACGGCCGCGCCGCCGGGCACCCGGTTCCAGGTCTGGTCCACGCCTTCGAACAGGTCTTTGGTGGCTTTGTCGCCTTTCACGGGCTGGAAATACTCCAGCGCCTCGCCCCGCTGGGCGGCCGAGCCGAAGCCCTGGCTGCGGTGGTTGCTGCGGCTGCGGGCCGCGCTTTCGCCGTAGCTCTGGCCCAGCAGGGGGTTGTAGCCCCCGGCGTCGAGCTTGAGGTAGCCGTCCATGTTTTCGCCGGGCTTCACGAAGAAGCTGCCGGTGTTCCAGAATAGCCGCTTGGGCTGCCAGGCTTGCACGTACTGGAGCTGTTCGGGGAAGCGCTTGGGGTCGCCGGCGGCGTCGAAGGCTTCGGCGGCGAGGATGGCGCTGGCCTGGTGGTGGCCGTGGCCGGCGCGGGCATCGGGCGGGAAGCGGGTGATGAGCACGTCGGGCCGGCGCTGGCGGATGACCCACACCATGTCGGCGAGCACCTGCTCCTTGTCCCAGATGCGAAAGGTTTCGTCGGAAGTTTTGGAGAAGCCGAAGTCATTGGCGCGGGTGAAGAACTGCCGGCCGCCGTCGAGGCGCCGGGCCGCCAGCAGCTCCTGCGTGCGAATGACGCCGAGGCCTTCGCGCAGCTCGGGGCCGATGAGGTTCTGGCCGCCGTCGCCGCGGGTGCAGCTCAGGTAGCTGGTTTCGAGCAGGCGCTCGTTGGCCAGGTAGGCGATGAGGCGGGTGTTTTCGTCGTCGGGGTGGGCGGCCAGGTACATCACCGAGCCGAGGACGTTGAGCTTTTTGAGGCCCAGCAGGATTTCGGAGGAGGTGTAGGTTTTGGGCGTTTGGGCCTGCGCAGGCTCAATGAACAATGAGCAATGAGCAATGAGTAATAAGGCCGTGGCGAACGGGCGGAGGGAGCGAATCATGCGCAGGAAACCGGAGTTGAGGGCGTGAAGTTACCGGGTAGGTGTCATCTGCTACCGGCGCGGGGGTCGGTCGGCCGCGCAACATCACCCGCGTTGGCCCCGTCTTTGCCGTGGCCGAACTTCCTTTGTGCCGACTTCGGTTTACTTCCCACCACCGCGGCCGCGTGGCCGCGCTTCATTTGCTTATGACAATTCATCCCTTCTGTCGCTGGTCGCTGGCCGTGGCGCTGCTGGCCGGCCCGGCCCTGGCCCAGGCCCAATCGGTTAATGCCCCTTCGACTACCGCCACCCCGCCCACCGGCGACATGAGCGCCGCCCAGTGGTACCTCAAAGACCCGCAGCTCGACAACGTGCCCGGCGTGGGGGCCAACCGCGCCTACGCGGAAATCCTGAAAAACCTGGTGCCGACGCCCGTGGTGGTGGCCGTGATTGACTCGGGCATCGACACGGCCCACGTTGATTTGAAGCCCGTGCTGTGGCGCAATATGAAGGAGATTCCCGGCAACGGCATCGACGACGACAAGAACGGCTACGTGGACGACGTGCACGGCTGGAACTTCCTCGGCGGTCCCGATGGCCGCAACGTGAATGCCGAAACACTGGAGATGACGCGCATCGTGGCCGCCGGCCGCAAGCGCTTCAAGGGCCTCACGGCCAAAACCGTAAAGCCCGCCGACAAGGCCGACTTCCTGCTGTATGAGAAAGCGGAGAAAGCCTACAAAGCCCGCCTGAAAGAGGAAACCGAGCGCAACCAGCAGGTGGAGAGCATGACCGGCCCCATCACCGACATGGTGGGCGCCATGAAGCAGGCGCTGGGCACCGACAAGCTCGATACCGTGGCCCTGCGCAACGCCCGCCCCGACGACCCGAACCTGAAGCGCGCCATTGCGGGCATGCTGGAAATGATGCACCAGACCGGCGCCGCCGACGCCGATGACCTGCTGAAGCAGCTGAACGAAGGCGCCAAGCAGGAGCGCAGCATGCTCGACAACTCGCTGAACCTGAACTTCGACCCGCGCGCCGACATCGTGAAGGACAACCCCAGCGACGTGACGCAGCGCTTCTACGGCAACAACGACCTGCACGGGCCCGACCCCATGCACGGCACCCACGTGGCGGGCATCATCGCGGCCGTGCGCACCAACAACCTCGGCATTCAGGGCCTGGCGCCCGACCCGGTGCGCATTATGGCGGTGCGGGCCGTGCCCGACGGCGATGAGCGCGACAAGGACGTGGCCAACGCCATCCGCTACGCCGTGGACAACGGCGCGCAGATTATCAACATGAGCTTCGGCAAGGAGTTTTCGCCCCAGCGCCCGGCCGTGGAAGCGGCCTATAAGTACGCCGCCCAGAAAGGTGTACTGCTGGTGCACGCCGCCGGCAACGAGAACCACAACCTCGACGTGGAGGACAACTACCCGGCCTCGTTCTACATGAACAATGCGCCCATTCCAAACCTGCTCACGGTGGGCGCCTCGGGCCCCCAGGACAACAGCCACCTCACCGCCGACTTCTCGAACTACAGCAAGAAGGGCGTGGATGTGTTTGCGCCCGGCGTGAACATCTACAGCACGCTGCCCGGCAGCACCTACGGCAACGAAAGCGGCACCAGTATGGCCTCGCCCGTGACGGCCGGCGTGGCGGCCGTGCTCAAGTCGTACTTCCCCAAGCTCACCGCCACCGACCTCAAGCGCATCATCATGCAGTCGGCCCAGGTGCACCACACCAAGGTGCAGACGCCCGGCGGCGAAAAGCTGGTCGACTTCGCCAACCTGTCGGTAACCGGCGGCGTGGTCGATATGTACGAGGCCGTGAAGCTGGCGCAGAAAGCGTCGATGTAGTCGTCTGTCATTGCGAGTGGAGCGCAGCGGGATGCGGCATCCTTCCTCTCTCAGCGACCAACCTTCAAGATGTGAAAAGCCCCGGCACTGCGTAGTGTCGGGGCTTTTTTGGCGTTCAAAAAACGAAGCTTATCACATTGATTAGGCTAATTGCCAGGAGAGGAAGGATTACCGCATTCCGCTGCGCTCCACTCGCAATGACAGACGCTTTACCCCACATCCACGCCCTTTTCTTCCTTACGGAAGTGATTCAGCACCAGCTTATCGCTGAGGCCGGGTAGCAGCTTATTGAGGAACACTACCAGTTTGCCCTGGCCGGTGAGCGTGAGCGTGCGCTTGCGCTGCTGCACGGCTTTCAGAATCTCGTCGGCCACGGCTTCGCTGCTCATCATGGCGCCTTCGTCGCGCGGGCTTTCGCCCTGCGAGGAGCCGTCGGCGGCCAGGGCGGTGTTGCGAATGTTGGAGGCCGTGAAGCCCGGGGCGGCCGTGAGCACGTGCACGCCCTGGTCGAGCAGCTCGGTGCGCAGGGCTTCGAGGAAGCCGTTCATGGCAAACTTGGAGGCCGAGTAGCCGGTGCGGCCCGGCAGCCCGCGGTAGCCGGCAATGCTGCTGATGCCCACAATGCTGCCCTTGCTTTTGAGCAAATGCGGCAGGGCAAACTTGGTGGTGAAGACCGTGCCGAAGAAATTGGTTTGCATCAGGCGCTTGATGACTTCGAGGTCGGCATCCTGGAAGCGGGCGCGCATGCTGATGCCGGCGTTGTTGAGGAGCACGTCGAGGCCACCGAAGCGGGCCACGGTTTCGGCTACGGCGCGCTCGGCGGCGGCTTCGTCGCCCACGTCGGCC
>NZ_BAAGZM010000352.1:0-4424 GCF_054778495.1 Hymenobacter agri | reverse complement strand
CCGCGGCCCAGCTGCTGGCCCTGCACCAGCCGCTGCAAACCACGCCCGCGCCAGAGCCCGCCGCCGAAACCGTGGCCCTGAAAACCCTGCTGCGGCAGTGGGAAAAGGACCACCACGTCACGATTTTCTACGAAAGCGCGCTGGTGGGCACCAAGCGCGTGGTGCCCCAGCCCGGCGTGGCCACCCTCGACAGCAAGCTGGCGGCCGTGCTGCCCCAGGCCGAGCTGCGCTTCAAGAAGCTGCGCGATGACTACTACCTGATTGTGAGCCAGCCAGAAACCGCCACCAGCAGTAGCAGCGCGGCCGCTTCGGCCAGCGTGCAGGACGTGCCCGTGAGCGGCCGCGTAACGCAGGCCAAAGGCGAGGGCCTGCCCGGCGTAACGGTGCTGGTGAAAGGCACCAGCCTTGGCACCACGTCGGGGGCCGACGGCAGCTTTTCGCTGAACGCGCCCGAGGGCAGCACGCTGGTATTCAGCTCAGTGGGCTTTGGACGGCAGGAAGTGGCCGTGACCGGCGCCACCACCACGCTGGCCATAGTGCTGAAAGACGACCAGCAGGCCCTGAACGAAGTGGTGGTGGTGGGCTACGGCACCCAGAGCCGCCAGCAGCTAAGCACCTCGGTGGCCTCGGTGAACGCGGCGGCCATTGAGCGCCAGCCGGTGGCGGGCTTCGACCAAGCGCTGCAGGGCCAGGCCCCCGGCGTGCAGGTAACGGCCCCCAGCGGCGCGCCCGGCGCGGGCATCAACGTGCGCATCCGCGGCAATGCCACGCTCAACCTCAATGCCTCGCCGCTGTATGTGATTGACGGCATTCCGGTGCTGCCCACCTACGACCAGGAACTGGCCGTGGGCAACCAGCGCCCCAATCCGCTGAACGCCCTGAACCCGAACGACATCGAGAGCATCGACATTCTGAAGGACGGCGCAGCGGCGGCCATCTACGGCCTGCGGGCCTCCAACGGCGTGGTGGTGATTACGACCAAGCGCGGCAAGGTGGGCAAAGCCACGCTGGGCTTCAGCACCTACTTCGGCCGCCAGATAATTCGCAAGAAGTACGATGTACTGGATGCCCGGCAGTTTGCCTCGTTCTACAACGACGTGCGCGCCACCTCGGGCCTGGGGCCGCAGTTCAACCCCGACACTATTCGCGGCGGCACCGACTGGCAGAACGAGATTTACCGCCCGGCCAACATCCAGAACTACCAGCTGAACGTGAGCGGCGGCACCGACAAAACCCGCTACTACCTGGCCGGCGGCTACTTCAAGCAGGACGGCATCAGCCTGAACTCGGGCTTCGACCGCTACACCTTCAAGCTCAACCTCGACCAGCAGCTGAGCAGCCGCTTCCGGGCCGGCACCAGCCTGAACCTGAGCCGCACGCTGAACAACAACAGCTCGCGCAGCGAGAAGGGCGCCACCAGCTCGGGCACGGTGCTCGGGGCACTGGCCCAGAGCCCGCTCGTGCCGGTGCGCAACCCCGACGGCACCTACGGCTCCAGCACGCTCACCACCAACGTGGACAACCCGGTGGGCAACCTCCTGGAAAGCAGCAACAAGGCCACCATCTACCAGGCCATCGGCAACGTGTATGCCGAGCTGGATGTGCTGAAAAACCTCACGCTGCGCTCGACGGCGGGCATCGATTTCCGCAGCCAGATTGAAAACCAGTTCCTGACCCGCAACTACCCCGGCACCACCACGTCGCCGGCCAGCCAGAAGGGCCAGGGCGCCACCGGTACCAACCAGCAGGTTATCTGGCTGCAGGAAAATACCCTCACCTACACCCCCAGCCTGGGCGAGCAGCACACGCTGACGCTGCTGGCCGGCGAGTCGATGCAGGCGTCCGACCGGTTCACGTCGAGCGCCCGCGCCACGGGCTACGCCTCCAACGCCGTGCCCTACCTCAACGGCGCGTCGGTGTTTGGCAAGCCCAGCAGCTACGAGGACGAGTGGGGCCTGCTGAGCTTTTTCGGGCGCGCCAACTACGCCTACGCCAACCGCTACCTGCTGGGCCTGAGCCTGCGCGCCGACGGTTCGAGCCGCTTCCGCAACGGCCGGAAGTTTGGCTACTTCCCGGCGGCCTCGGTGGCTTGGCGGGTGTCGAACGAGTCGTTTTTCCCGCAGAACCGGGTGGTGTCGGACTTGAAGCTGCGCGGCAGCTTCGGAGCCAACGGCAACCAAGAGTTCTACACCTACCAGCGCTTCCCGCAGTACAGCCCCAACAACGACTACCCCGGCATGGGCGGCGTAGTGGCCCCGGGCATTGCTCAGAGCGAAATCGGCAACAACGACGTGCGCTGGGAAACCACCTACCAGTACAACGGTGGCCTCGACCTGGGCCTGCTCAATAACCGCCTGACGCTGACGGTGGACGCCTACTACAAGCGCACCAAAGACCTGCTGCTGCTCGTGGATATTCCACTGAGCACGGGGGCCAACAACCTGAGTATTCTGCAGAACGTGGGCAGCATCGAGAACAAGGGCATCGAGTTGGGGTTGAACACGACCAACGTGCAGGCCGCCGACAACGGCTTCGGCTGGACGACCAACCTGAACGTAACCCTGAACCGCAACAAGGTGCTCGACCTGGGCACGACCGTTGACGACAAAGGCAACGTGATTGACCGCCGCCTGCCCAGCGACAACGGCTTCACGCTGGTGGGCCAGCCTCTGGGCGTGTTCTACGCCTACCAGGTCGACGGCCTGTTCCAGACCCAGGATGAAATCAACAAGCTGAACACCCGCGCCCAGCAGCTGAGCGGCAGCTCAAGCGCCAAGTACCAGGCCAACGCCGCCCCCGGCGACATCCGCTTCCGGGACCTGAACGGCGACGGCATCATCAACGACAAGGACCGCACGGTGATTGGCAACCCCAACCCCAAGGCCATTGGCGGCGTCACGAACACCTTCACCTTCAAGGGGCTCGAGCTGAGCGTGTTCTTTCAGGGTAGCTTCGGCAACGACATCTACAACGAGAACCGCGAAACGCTGGAGTACATGGGTGCGGCCCGCAACCAGGACACCCGTGTGCTGAACCACTGGACGCCCACCAACACCAACACCGACGTGCCCCGCGCCGTGCTGGCCGACCCCAACGGCAACGCCCGCTACTCGAACCGCTTCCTGGAAGACGGCTCCTACGTGCGCCTCAAAAACCTGACGCTGGCCTACAACCTGCCCACCGGCCTTATCAGGCACGCCGCCCTGAGCAGCCTGCGCCTGTACGCCACCGCCCAGAACCTGATTACCTGGACCCGCTACTCGGGCTACGACCCCGAGGTGAGCTCCAACCCTTACTCCACCACCGGCCTGGGCCGCGACCTGGGCGTGTACCCGCAATCGCGCACCTACACCGTGGGCCTCAACGCCTCCTTCTAAGCCGCTGCCCCCACTCGCCTTCGCCCGAAAATTCCCATGAAAAAACTGTTGATTCCGGCCTTCGCGGCCGTGGTGCTGGCCGGCTGCAACGTGCTCGACAAGGAGCCGCTGACGAGCATTGCGCCCTCCAACTTCTTCAAGACCTCGGAAGATGCCGAGGCCTCGCTCACGGCTACCTACGACGGCCTGCAGCGCAAGGGCTGCTACGCCGAGGTGCTGAACCTGATTGGCAACATGCCTTCCGACGACTGCAGCAGCGACAACACCGACGTGCGCAGCCTCGACGTGCTGACCTGGACCTCGACCACCGGGCAGGTGTACGACGCCTACCGCGACGCCTACGCCACCATCAACCGCGCCAATTCCGTGCTCAAGTACGTGCCGGGCATCAGCACTACCAGCCTGCGCAGCACCCGCCGCGACCAGATTCTGGGCGAAGCCCGCTTCATCCGGGCGCTGTGCTATTTCAACCTCGTGCGCCTCTATGGGGCCGTGCCGCTGCGCCTCGAGCCCACCGAAACCGGCGACCCGGCCGTGCTCAAGGCCGTGGCCGCCAAGTTTGAGCGCGCCGCCACCGTGGCCCCCAAAGACTGGCTGCCCCGCTACTACCAAACCTATGCGTTGCTCATCAGTGTTTTCCAGAGCAAGGAAGACGGTGATACCAAAGACAAAACCCTCGACCAGGCCGAAGCGGCCCTGGCCCAGGCCCGCCAGCTGCACGGCGATGAGTCGGAGCTGCTCGCGCTGCAGGCCTACGCCTACCAAGCCCGCCTGGGCATCTCGCCCATGTCGCGCTCGATGAAATACTCGCAGCTGGTAGGCGAGGCCGTGGCCCAGGCCCAGGCCCTGAACCCCGCCAACCCGCGCCCTTACCTGGTCGAAGCCAACCAGGTGAACTTCACGCCCAAAATGTTTGGTGGTGGAGCCGAGGCGGCCAAGCCGCTCTACGAGCAGGCGCAGGCCAAATTTGCCGCCTTCGTGCCCGCCGGCCCGCTGGCGCCCAACTGGGGCCAGCGCCAGCTGCGAGGCCGCCTGAAGCAGTACGAG
>NZ_BAAGZM010000351.1:0-4425 GCF_054778495.1 Hymenobacter agri | reverse complement strand
TGGCACGTGGGCGATGCCGTGTGCGCCCTGCTGCCCGCCGGCGGCTACGCCGAATACGCCGTGGTCGATGCCCGGCACTGCCTGCCCGTGCCCGCCGGCCTAAGTATGACCGAAGCCGCTGCTCTGCCCGAAACCGTATTCACGGTGTGGCATAACGTGTTTCAGCGCGGTGGCCTGCAGCCCGGCGAAACGCTGCTGGTGCACGGCGGTAGCAGCGGCATTGGCACTACCGCTATTCAACTGGCGAAGGCGTTGGGCAGCCGCGTGGCCGTGACGGCCGGCGACGACGCGAAGTGCGCCGCCTGCCGGCAGCTGGGGGCCGACTGGGCCATCAACTACAAAACCCAGGATTTTGAGGAAGCGCTGAAAAGCGAGGGCGTGGATGTGATTCTGGACATGATTGGCGGCGAGTACATCGCCAAAAATCTGCGTTTGTTGAAGGACGATGGCCGCCTGGTTTTCGTGAATGCCATGCAGGGCCCCAAGGGCGAGTTTAATGCGCTGGAGGTGATGCGGCGGCGGCTCACCATCACGGGCAGCACGCTCAAGCCGCGCTCGGCCGATTTTAAAGCCGCGCTGGCGGCAGCCGTGGAGGAGCACGTGTGGCCGCTGATTGAAGCGGAGAAATTCCGGCCGCTGATTCATCAGACTTTTCCGCTGGCAGAAGCTGCCGCGGCACACGAGTTGATGGAAAGCAGCGCGCACATCGGTAAGATTGTGCTGGACGTGGCATAACGGCGACGCTATTCAGAACATGAATTGCGACAAGATGTAGAGACGCGACACTGCGCGTCTCGTCGTTAAAAGAATATGGTCTGCCAATCCTGCCGCGGGCCATTCAACGAGGAGACGCGCAGTGTCGCGTCTCTACAGCCGCCCATCATTACTAAACCCGAAATTTTGGCCAGCCGCGCACGCCGCTGCGAACTGCTTTACCTTTGCGTTACCGTGCAACTTTCGCCGGCACCCCTGGTTTCTGCCTCATGAATAAGACGTATTGCCCCAGCATCACCGAATACAAGCGCCGCGTGTCGCGCGTGGTCAACATTGGCGGTTTGCCGATGGGCGGCGACTACCCCATTCGGGTGCAGAGCATGACCACCGTGGACACGATGGACACGCTGGGCTCGGTGGAGCAGACCTTGCGCATGGTGGAGGCTGGCTGCGAGTATGTGCGCATAACCGCGCCCAGCATGAAGGAGGCGCAAAACCTGTTGGAAATCAAGAAGGAGCTACGTAAGCGCGGCTGCAACGTGCCGCTCATCGCGGATATTCACTTCACGCCCAACGCGGCCGAGCTGGCCGCCCGCATCGTGGAGAAAGTGCGCGTGAACCCCGGCAATTACGCCGACAAAAAGAAATTCGAAGAAATCGAGTACACCGACGCGACCTATGCGGCCGAGGTGGAGCGCATTCGCGAACGGTTCCGGCCGCTGGTGCAGATTTGCAAGCAGCACGGCACGGCCATGCGCATCGGCACCAACCACGGCTCGCTCAGTGACCGGATTCTGAGCCGCTACGGCGACACCCCGCTGGGCATGGTGGAGTCGGCGCTGGAGTTCTTGCGCCTCTGCGAAGAAGAAAACTACTACGACGTGGTGCTGAGCATGAAAGCCAGCAACACGCAGGTGATGGTGCAAGCCTACCGCCTGCTGGTGCAGAAGCTCGATGAGGAAGGCCTGCAGCCCTACCCGCTGCACCTGGGCGTGACCGAAGCCGGCGAGGCCGAAGACGGCCGCATCAAGAGCGCCGTGGGTATCGGCACGCTGCTCGAAGATGGCCTCGGCGACACCGTACGCGTGAGCCTGACCGAAGCCCCCGAGGCCGAAGCCCCCGTGGCCCGCATGCTGATTGACCGCTACACCGGCCGGGCCGCTACGGCGAAACCTATCAAGCCGCTGACGGCACCGGAGCCCATCGACCCGTTCCAGTACCACCGCCGCGTCACGCACGAGGTGGCCAATTTCGGTGGGCTGAACGTGCCGCGCGTGGTGGCCGATTTGTCGCGCCTGTTGCGCATGGAATACGCCGACCTGCGCGCCGCGGGCCACCTGTATTCGCCGTTTCTGGATAAGTTTCAGATGGGCGACCTCGGGGCCGACTACATCTATACCGGCGAGCGGCCCGTGCCCTACATGCTGCCCAACGGCCTGAAGGAAATCGTGACCTTCACAGCCTGGCGCCACGCTGGCCGCCGCCCCGAGCATTTCCCGCTGATGACGCCGGATGCCTATCTGGCCACCACGCCCGCGCAACGCCACCCGCAGCTCAACTTCCTGCTGGCCGACCTGGCGGCCCTCACGCCCGACCTGCTGCGCTTTCTGCGCGACGACCGTACGGTGGTGCTCACCCTCGAAACCACCAACACCCACGCCATGCCGGAACTGCGCCGGGCCTTCTTCGAGCTCATTGAAGCTGGCGTGACCTGCCCCGTGGTGGTGCGCCGTACCTACACCATCGAAAACCCCTCGCAAACCCAGCTCGACGCGGCTACCGACGTGGGCGGCCTGCTCATCGACGGCCTTGGCGATGGCGTTTCGCTCTGCACCGACCTGCTGCCCAACCAGAAGCAGGATGCCTGGCTGCGCGACATTGATGCATTGAACCAGCTGGCGTTCGGTATTTTGCAGGCGGCCCGCACCCGCATGAGCAAAACCGAATACATCAGCTGCCCCAGCTGCGGCCGCACCCTGTTCGACCTGCAGGAAACCACGGCCATGATTCGCAAGCGCACCGACCACCTCAAGGGCATTAAAATCGGCATCATGGGCTGCATCGTGAACGGCCCCGGCGAGATGGCCGATGCCGACTACGGCTACGTGGGCGTGGGCAAGGGCAAAATTGCCCTCTACCGCGGCCAGGAAGTCATCAAGAAATCGGTGCCCGAAGAAGCCGCCGTGGATGAGCTCATCGAGCTCATGCGCGAGGACGGGAAGTGGATTGAAAAGGAAACGGTGGAGGAGCCGGCGGGGATGTAGCTTTTGGTTTCTGATTCAAGATGCTTGATTTCAGTTTTATCGATGATGAACTACCGATGTATAGTCGGCAACCGAGCTATGCGGGTGGCATTGAGTATGAGGAATTTGAAATAGCTCAAGAATTAAAAATTATTGAGAATTACCTTGATTATTACGGAAAATTCCGTTGGTCAAGCTTGCAGGTGAAGCAGAAAAGAGCAGCGCTCAACCCAACGGTTTCAGCGAGTATTCCGAATTTGGCTTCTATTCTTAAACAAGCTTTCGCCGGTAATTATGGCTTGGTTGCTTTTGGCGACTAAAGAAAATTACCTACACTTCTCCTTGCGGCGCGTGTCGATGATGTTCGCGATTTTCCAGCCGTCGGCCAGTTTCACCAACTGGAAGGAGTCGTAGCCGCAATGGCTGAATTTGCTGCCGAGGTAGAACTCGTAGGGTGCCCACACGCTGGCCAGGTTGGCATCGATGAGCACGCGCTCAAATTGCACCCGCTCGTCCCAAACGGTCGGGTGAGGCGTGCCCACGGCTTTCAGGAAGCCGTTGATACTTTCGATTTCGAGCGTGGGCGGCTGGCCGGGCTTGCCGGCGAAGCCGTGGAACACGGCTGCCGGGGCCAGCGTGCGGCGCACGGCGGTGCTGTCGCCGCGTCGCATGCCCTCGAAAAAGGCGGTGATGGTTTGCTGCACGGCGGCGGTTTCGGCAGAGGCCTTCTGCGCTTTGGCGGCGGGTGTGGTGGCGGCCAGCAGGATGGTTAGCAGGAGGGAAGTAGCGGTTTTGTTCATGGGGGAAGCGTTATGGTAGCTAAAGGCACGCCGCCAACTCGTGGGTTGCGTAGCAGACGGCGGGCGCCCACGTAGCTTTGCGGGCGTATGGAAACAGCCGTTCTCAGCGCCACGATGGCCGCGCAATTTGCCGATGCAGGATGTGCTGTGCTGCCAAATTTGTACACACCCGCCGAAGTGGCGGCCTTATTGCGCACCGTAGAAGATGCGGCGGGCAGCGGCCCGAACTTCCGGCGCAGCCAGGAGGTATTCGCCATTCGCGAACTGATTAAGGAAATTCCGGCCCTCTGGCCCTTGCTGGATACGCCCGCGCTGCGCCAGCTACTGGCCGGGCTGTTTCCGGCGGGCTGCCAGCTGGTGAAAGCCATTTATTTCGACAAGCCCGCCGGCTCGAACTGGCTGGTGGCTTGGCACCAGGACTTGATGATAAACGTGGACCAGCGCGCCGAACTGCCCGGTTTTGGCCCCTGGACCAGCAAGCCGGAAGGAGTATCGGTGCAGCCGCCCGTGGCGGTGCTGGAGAACGTAGTTACCCTGCGCCTGCACCTCGATGATTGCGACGCCACCAACGGCGCGCTGAAAGTGGTGCCCGGCTCGCACCGGCACGGCGTGGTGCCGGCCGCCGAAATCTCCGCCTACACGTCGCGGGCCACCGTGTGCGCCGTGCC
>NZ_BAAGZM010000350.1:0-4441 GCF_054778495.1 Hymenobacter agri | reverse complement strand
GGCCGCCGACCCGCGGCCTGCTGCCACCACGCCGCCAGAAGCCCCGCTGCGCCCAGCCCCACGCACACCCCAAACCACAGCAGTAGGTTGTAGTGGTCGGTATAAGTCCGGTAGCCCGCCGTGAACACGAACATGGCCAGCCCCAGCGCTTCCCACAGCCGGCTCTCGAACAGCGCCGACGTCGTTTCGGGCACCGCGGGCAGGTTGGCCACCACGCGCAGGCGGTTCCAGTCCCAGGCCAGCAGCAGCAGGCCCGCCAGCAGCATTAGCCCGGTGATAATGGGCGTACCCACAAACTGATACGCTATGGTAATGACGAAGATGTTGGTGATAATGGGCAGGTAGGCCAGCGCCCCCAGCAGGGCAAACCGCTGCGTAAGCAGTAGCAGCCCCGCCAGCAGCTGCGCCCAGCCAATAAACTGCCAGTACAACCCCGACTGGTACATCATCTCAAAGAAATGCCCCACGCTATGCACTCCGGTATCGGGCAGCAGCGTGAAGCGGTGCCCCTTGATTTTGATGAGGCTGGCAAACACGAACGCGCCGCCTACCAGGTACCGGGTGTAAATAATGCCCAGCTGCAGCGGCAGCGAGCTTTTCAGGCCTTGGCGCGTCATGACCGTGGGGCTACTTGGCGGCGCTCAGGCTGCGGGCAGCGGCCCCCGAAAACGCCACCGTGGCGCTGTCGGAGAAGCGGGGGCGTAGGTTGGGAATGGTCGTGCCCAGGTCGAGGTGGCCGCGGCTGCCAATCGTCAGGTCGGCGGCCTGGATGTGGTTGTCGGCCTTGATAGTCAGGCCCGGCTCGGTGCCGGGGCGCTGGCCGGTGGTGGCCCGCAGCTGGCGCAGCAGGTTGCCCGTCAACACGGCATGGCTGCTCTGGTCGAGCTGCAGGGCCAGGCTATCCTGCCGGAAGCCTTTAATTTCGACCTCCGCCCCACCCGTCACCTTGTCGTGCTGGGGCTGGCCGGCCACGCTGTACGTGACGGTGGTGCTGACGGCCGCGAGCTGGGGGCAGGTAATGCGCAGCGCATCCTGCGGGCCCAGCCACTTCCACTCTTTGGGGTAGTCGAGCGCCACGGTCAGTTGCCCATTCTGCTGCGTCACGTGCACGTACTCGGCCGCGTCCTTGCTCAGGTGCACGGAGAATGGGCCGCGCTCAATTTTCACGTTCACCATGCCCGCGGCGGGCAGGCTGATGCGGTCGAAGTTGCGCAGGCTCAGCGACTGGTAGTTGCGCATGGGGTCGCGGTAGCGGCCGGTGCGGTATTCGGCGCGCAGGGCGGCGTTGTAGGTAGCCAGCGCGCCGAGCACCAGGGCCACGGCCGCCACGAAAAGTTTATTGCTGGTTTTCATCAGGCTGGAGTGGAAAGGGGTTGCGGTTGGGTGGTTTTGAATTCTTCGTAGCGACGCTGCACCTCGGGCAGCCCAATGCCGAGCAGCAGCATGGTGGCAAACACCTCGGGCAATTCCTGCGTCAGAAACCGCTCGCGGCGAGCTCCCTGCACCTGCTGCACCGCGGCCGGCGCCACAAAAAAGCCGATGCCGCGCTTGTTGTAGAGCACCTCCTGGCTTTGCAGCAGCTCGTAGGTGCGCATCACGGTGTTGGGATTTACCTGCAGGTCGCCGGCCAGCTCGCGCACCGAGGGTATCTTGCTGTCGGGCGGCCACTTGCCGCGCAGTATCAGCTCGCTCACGTACCCGGCTATTTGCAGGTAGATGGCTTCGTTGTCTTTAAATTCCATGCTTCTATTGGCTTAAATCTGCTTTTCCGTCAATCGGGCGTAGGCTGCCGCCCAGGCCAGCAGCATCACGCCCACCGGCACCAGCCCAAACCAGGCTTTCAGCCCATCGGGCAGGTTCACGACGTAATTCTCCTGGCCCTCGTGCAGCGAGATGCTCGAAAACGGCACCGCCGTGCCCAAGTCGTGCCCCAGCAGTACTTCCAGCCCCTGGAAGTTGAGGAACACCAGCAGCGCCCCCACCAGCAGCACCCCAAACGCGGTGCGCACAAAGTGCTGCCTGATGAAGAAGATGCTGCCCCACAAAAACACCGCATTCACCGCCGCATACGCCGCCAGCGACGACTGTATGCTTTGCTCGCCTCCAAACAGCCGTACCATCTCGATAGGCTTGCCGTGGCTGCTCAGCTGCAGCACCAGGCTATCGACCAGAAAAAAGCAGCCCACGTACGCCGCCAGAAACAGCGGCAGCGAATACAGCCACGCCACCGCAAACTTCTCGGCGTGCGAGGCCGGCAGCATCAGCGCCGCCGTGGCCTGCTTCTTGTCGCCGAAGTAAGCCAGCACCGTACTCGTAAAAAATGCGCCCGCTCCCACTAGTCCGAACACGAAAATCACGCCCTGCACATCAGGCGGCATCGGGCCCGTCGACATGTACGCCAGGAACCCCAGCACCGCCCCCAAGGCTCCCAGTAGCACGCCCGTGGCCAGCAAATAGGCCCCCGCGTGCTCGGTGGTATGCTTAGTAAACAAGCGCCCGAAGCGCGCAACACTAAAGAACTGGCTCATGAGCGGGTTGATTTTGAGATAAATAAGCAGTGAGCGCGGGAGCCTGCCCCACCAGCGCATTGAATAGTAATTCCAAATCGACGCGACCGGGCATGCCGCCGCGGTTGGCCCGAATCACCTGCGCGCCGCGCACCGATTCTTCGGCGTAGAGGTCGACCGGGCCGGCCTCGGGCACGGTCGCAAACGTCAGCCGCTCGGCCAGCTCGCCCAGGTCGGCATTCAGCACAATGCGCTGGCCGTGTAGCACCACCACGGTATCAATCAGGCTTTCCAAATCGCGCACCTGGTGCGTCGAGATGATGAGGCAGCGCTCCTCCGTCAGGGCCGTGGCCATGAGCTTGCGGAACTGCGCCTTGCTCGGGATGTCGAGCCCGTTGGTGGGCTCGTCCATCACCAGCAGGCTGGTATTGGCGGCCAGCGCAAAGGCAATCATGAACTTCTTCTGCTGCCCGAAGCTCAGGGCCGTGAGCAACGCCTCGGCCGGCACCTCAAACTCGGACAGGTAATGCGCCAGCGCCTCGTGGTCGAAGCGGGGGTAGAATCCCGCCGTCTGCTCCACAAACTTCGCGGCCGTCACGGCCGGCACGTAAATTTCTTCGGGCAGAAAAAACAGGTCGGCCAGCACGGCCGGCAGGCGCTTGGCGGCCGGCTGCCCCAGCACCTCGCAGGTGCCGCCATCGGGAAAAGCCAGCCCCACCATGTTCTTGAGCAGCGTCGACTTGCCCGCGCCGTTCTTGCCCAGCAGGCCATAAATGTGCCCGCGCTCCAGCGTCAGGTCGAGGTGTTGGAAAAGTGGGCGCTTGCGGGAGTACCCAAAATGGAGGTTGCGGATGCGGACCATGTGGAAAGCGTTAAGTGTATTACCGTTCTAGTACACCACAAACGTAAGCACACATTTTGGGTTTGCAACGCCGACAACAAATTATTTTTTGAGAGCACAAAAAAGCCGCTCGATGGAGCGGCTTTTTGGGTCCAATTAACTAGTGCATTACGCTGATTCAACAAACCGGTCATGCTGAACGCAGCCGAAGCATCTCGCTCACATCGTTCACCGCATGAGTTACTACCACCGGCGAGATGCTTCGACTGCGCTCAGCATAACGTTCTGGAGGCCCGGGCTCATTCAGGATGACTGTTCTGCCGAACAACACCCAACCATTCACACCAACTTATCCGGCGTGATGGGTAGCTCGCGCACGCGGCGGCCGGTGGCGTGGTACACGGCATTGGCTACCGCGGCGGCAAAGCCCACCAGCCCGATTTCGCCCAACCCTTTGGCGCCAATGGAGTCGAGCACAGGGTCGGGCTGGTCGATGAACTCGACGGTGATGGCGGGCACGTCGGCGCTGACGGGTACGTGGTATTCGGCCAGGTCATGGTTGAGGAAACGACCGAATCGGTGGTCGACGCGGGCATCTTCCATCAGCGCCTGGCCAATGCCCCACACCACGGAGCCCAGCACCTGGCTGCGGGCGGTTTTGGCATTCAGCACGCGGCCGGCGTCCACCACGCTCACCACCCGGCTCACGCGCACCTGCCGGGTGAGCGGGTGCACCTGCACTTCGACAAAGCTGGCGCAGAACGACTTGCCCGAGTAATTCTTCATTTCCGGCGGTGCTTCGGCCTTCTGCATCACTTCCAGCGCGGGCAACTGATGTTGCTTCAGCACCTCGCCGTAGCTCAGGCGGCGGCCCTTGCTGCCGGCCTGTACAAAGCCATTTTCGGCCGTGAGCCCGCTCGCCGGGGTTTTACCCAAGGCCTTGCCGGGCAGGCGGGCGGCTAGGTCGAATAGCTGCTTTTTCAGGGCCGCGCACACCTCGTGCACCGCTGCGCCCACCGAGGTGGCCGTGTGCGAGCCGGCCTGCAAGGGCGCTTCGGGGTACGCGGCGTCGCCCAGCTCGAAGCGGATATCG
>NZ_BAAGZM010000349.1:0-4448 GCF_054778495.1 Hymenobacter agri | reverse complement strand
AGCACAGCCGCATGCCCGCCCCGCGCCGCAGCGCCGCCGTGCGCGAGGCGAAGACGGCGCACGAGGAGGAGGAGGAAGGGGAGGATTGAGTGGGGTATGAGGTAGGGTGCGGGGCTTGCCCCCGCCCGCCGTTTGCGCCGTATCAACGATACCGTTCAGCGGTGGGCGGGGGCAAGCCCCGCACCCTACTACGCCCGACAGATTATAAAACAAACTATACTATGCAAATCAAGCCCCTTTTCACCTTCCTCACCAGCCTTACCCAGCACAACGACCGCGCCTGGTTTCAGGAGCGCAAGCCCACCTACGACCAGCTGCGCAAGCAATTTGAGGAAGACGCCGAATTCTGGTACCAGGAGCTGCAGAAGCTCGACCCCGCCATCGCCGGGCCGCTGGGCCGCAAAAGCATCTTCCGCATCTACCGCGACGTGCGCTTCAGCAACAACAAGGACCCGTACAAGCTGCATTTTTCGGCCTATTTCACCGCCAGCGGCAAGGACATTGAAACGCCCGGCTACTACGTGCAGGTGGGTCCCAACGGCAACACCCTCATCGGCGGCGGCTGGTACATGCCCGATAAAAACCAGCTGGCCGCCATCCGGCAGGAAATCGACTACAACGCCGCCGAGCTGAAGGCTATTCTGGCTGCGCCCGATTTCCGGCGCTACTTCGGCACCATGGGCGGCGACAAGCTCAAGAAGTCGCCGGCCGCCTACGACGTATCGCACCCCGAAATTGAGCTGCTCAAGCACAAAAGCTTCGTGGCCAGCCACACCATGAGCGACGCCGAGGTGCTAAGCCACGCCGATTTCCGGGTCTACGTGCCGCAGGTGTTTGCCGCGATGGTGCCGTTCTGCCAGTTCCTGCGCAGTGCGGTAGAAGTGTAGCGTGGACTTTTAGTCCGCGAGTATGCAGAGCTGTCTGCTGGCTTCGCGGACTAAAAGTCCGCGCTACACTTCTACCACTTCACCACTTCCTCTTCGTGGCCGGCGCGGAACAGTGCACTCTGCTTCTTACCGTTGGCTTCTACGTTCACGATGTTCATCTCATCGGCGAAAGCCTCAACCAGCACGGCCTGGCGCAGCTTGATACCCGCCACCGGGCCCGGCAGCGGCACTTTGCAATAGAACCAGTAGCCGTCGTTTTCGGCCTGCATGCCCAGCATCTGCAGGGGCAGCCGCGCCCCGGTCAGCGTGCTGATTTGCAGCGTGCGCTGGAAGTAGGAATCGGCCAGCACCAGCGGGCGCGGGCCAGGCTCGGTCAGGCTCACGGTTTTGGGCTGGCCCTGCGAGATGGCCTTCTCGAAGTCATCAGTAAATACTTTCACCGACAACTCCAGCTGCTTTTTGGTGGCGTTGTAGCGCAGCTCTGTGAGGGTGGAGTGGTAGGCGTGGCGCGCCGGCCGCGCCCCGGCCAGCGGAAACAGCAGCAGCGCAGCGACGAAAGTGGCGAGAAGGCGCATGTTGGGGGAATAGAAGGAATAGAGAATAGCAACCGGGTTTCTCATGGCACCAACTATAGTGCCTAAATGAGGTAGAGACGCAAATATGCGTCTCTACTCCGTGCAGTGCCTGCTCAAGCAAGCTGCTAGAAGAACTTTAGTATCTGCTTGATGACGATGACGTAGGCCATCAGCGCCAGAATGAGCACCGTGCCCACGCGCTGCGCGCCTTCGAGGAAGGCATCGGAGGGCTTGCGGCGCAGAATCATCTCGTAGAGCAGGAACACTACGTGGCCGCCGTCGAGGGCCGGCACGGGCAGTAGGTTCATAAAGGCGAGCACCATGCTCAGGATGCCGGCCAGGCCCCAGAAGTGCTGCCAGTCCCATACGCCGCCAAACTGCTGCGCAATCTCGACCGGGCCGCCCAGGTTTTTGGCCGAGGCCTGGCCGGTGAAGATTTTGCCGAAGGCCCGGGCCTGCACCCACACAATGGAAAACGCCTTTTTGGCGCCGCGCGGCAGGGCTTCGGCCAGCGAATACTGGCGCGTGCCAATGGCCAGCGTCGACTTGCGCTCGAAGCCGATGTGGCCGTCGCCATCCACCGGAATGCTGAGCGTGAGGGGCTGGGCCGCGCCGGTGCGCTGCACCGTAACGGGAATGGTTTTGCCCTTATTGGCCAGCAGCGCGGCTTGCAGCTCGTCGAAGAACTGCACGGGGCGGCCCGCCACGGTGGTGATGGCGTCGCCGGCCAGCAGGCCCGCTTTCGAGGCGTTGCCGCCGGGCGTCACGCGGTCTACGGCGAAGGTTTCGCGGGGGCGCAGCAGCACGCTGTCTTCGGTTTGGGTGCCCGACAGGTCGAGGAAGTTGGCGGGCATCTTCACGTCGGCAAGCTGGTTGCCGCGCTCTACCGTGAAGTAGGTATTGTCGCCGAGCAGCACCTCGGGCTGGTAAATCTCATCGAAATCCTTGAAGGGCCGGCCATTGATTTTTACGATTTTATCGCCGGTCTGGAACCCTACCTTGCGGGCCAGACCGTTGGGCAGTACGCCGTATTTCACCGACGAGGCCGGCAGGTACGTTTCGCCATAGTAGGCCGTCATGGCCGCGAAAATGGCAATGCCCAAAATTACGTTCATGATGATGCCACCGAGCATTACCAGTAGGCGCTGCCAGGCGGGCTTGCCGCGGAATTCGTCGGGCGCGGGCTCGCCGGCCAGGGCCGAGGCGTCCTGCGTTTCGTCAATCATGCCGTGAATCTGCACGTAGCCGCCCAGCGGGAACCAGCCGATGCCATACTCCGTCTCGCCAATCTTCTTCTTGACCAGCGCGAAGTTGGCCACGTTGGGCATCGGAAACAGAAAGTCGAAGAAGATGTAGAACTTATCGACCCGAATTTTAAAGAGCTTCGCGAAGGCAAAATGGCCGAATTCGTGCAAGCCAACAAGGATGGAAAGCGCCAGCACAAGCTGGCCAATCATGGTGAGGATAGCCAAGGGGGAACGAGGGAAGTGTTGTGTTAAAAGAACGTCATGCTGAGTGCAGCGGAGCGGAGCCGAAGCATCTCTACCGCTGAACTAATCAATGCTGACTGCAACGAAGCGGTAGAGATGCTTCGGCTGCGCTCAGCATGACACTCGTCAGCAGCACACGACAAAAATTGTCAGACCAGGGTTTCCGCCAGCCGCCGAGTTTCGGCGTCGGTGGCGACTAGGTCGTCCAGTATCGGTTCGGAAAGGTACGACACCCGCGCCAGGCACTCCGCCACCAGGTCCGACATCTGCCGGAAGCCCACTTGCTCGCGCAGGAAGGCGGCCACGGCCACTTCATTGGCGGCATTGAGCACGCAGGGTGCGTTGCCGCCGCGCCGCATGGCCCCGAAAGCCAGCTCCAGGTTGGGGAAGGCCACGCGGTCGGGCGCTTCGAAGGTGAGGGTGGGGTAGTCGAGTAAGGAGAAGCGCGGGAAAGTGTTGGCCAGCCGCTGCGGGTAGCCCAGCGCGTACTGAATGGGCAGCTTCATGTCGGGCAGGCCCAACTGGGCCTTCAGCGAGCCGTCTTCGAACTGCACCAGCGAGTGCACAATGCTTTGCGGGTGCACCACCACGTCAATCTGCTCGTCGCGCAGGCCGAACAGCCATTTGGCCTCAATCACCTCCAGGCCCTTGTTCATGAGCGAGGCCGAGTCGATGGTAATTTTGGCGCCCATGTCCCAGTTGGGATGTTTCAGGGCTTGGGCTTTGGTTACGGCCTCCATCTCGCGGGCCGAGCGGCCGCGGAAGGGGCCACCCGAAGCCGTAAGGATGATTTTCTCAATCGGATTCTGCTCTTCGCCCACCAAGCACTGGAAAATGGCCGAGTGCTCGGAATCGACGGGCAGCAGGCGCACGTTGTGCTTGGCAATCAGGCCGGTGATGAGCTCGCCGGCTACCACCAGCGTTTCCTTGTTGGCCAGGGCAATATCCTTGCCGGCCCGGATGGCGGCCACCGTGGGCAGCAGCCCGGCGTAGCCCACCAGGGCCGTCAACACAATGTCGATTTCGGGGCGCGTGACGACTTCGGCCAAGGCGGCGGGGCCGGCCAGTATCTCGGTTTCGGGCTGGTCGGCCAGGGCGGCTTGCAAGTTGTGGTACAGGCTTTCGTCGCCGATGACCACGGCGGCAGGCCGGAACTCGCGGGCCTGCTGGGCCAGTAGCTCCCACTGCCGCTGGGCGCTCAGCACCGCCACCCGGAAGCGGCCGGGCTGCTGCCGCACCACATCCAGCGTTTGGGTGCCAATGGAGCCGGTGGCGCCGAGCAGGGCCAGGGTTTTCACCTTTTTATTTTCAAGCATAGGAATGCAAACACGGAAACGGCGCAAAAGTACGCCGGCCGGGTGCTCAGCCGCCTATACCCGTTTCAGGGTGGCGGCCACAAACTGGTCGACCACGGCTGCGATGGCCTTTACCTCGGCCGCCACGCCCTCGGTGAGGGCGGGCGGGTTGCTGGCCGTGGCCGTGCGCTCGGCCAGCTC
>NZ_BAAGZM010000348.1:0-4460 GCF_054778495.1 Hymenobacter agri | reverse complement strand
CGGCCAGCTGCTGGCTGCGGCCGGCCGGGGGCGGCGCGGGCTGGCCCTCGTAGAGCGCGCCGATTTCGTAGAGCAAGCCGTTGAGGATGCTTTGCAGGATGTTGTCCCGCGCCGGGCCGGGCGTGCGGTATTTCTGTTGCAGAAACCGAAAGGAATCGGCCAGGCTGGCGGCTTGGGCGGCTGAGAGCTGCAGCACGTAGGTGGGCGGCGCCACGAAAAAGCGCAGCTTGCCGGTGGCCGCGTTGTTGGTCGTGATAAAGTCCTTGGTGAAAAAGACGGACAGCGCCTCGTAATCGGCGGCGATGTGCAGCCATTGCTTGATAACGTCGGGCGTGGCCAGCACCAAGCAGTTGGGCCCGACGGCGTAGGTTTCCAGGTTCGCCTTCAGCTCGGCCGTGCCCCGCAGGCAGAGGCTGATTTTATAGTAGTCGCCGCGGTACGGCCGGTCCAGCGGAATCCGGGGTTTGGCCGGGGCCGCATAGTCGGGAAAGTAAACCGCTACCGGGCTTCCGTCGGAGGTGGCAAAAGCTTGGAGCTGGTAGGTGGGAATGTGCTCGCGCATCAGGAAAACGGGGTTGGTCAGGGCATATTTGGAAATTCAATAGAACGTCATGCTGAGCGCAGTCGAAGCATCTCTACCTCAGAAGTAATTCATATTTACTATTCTAGTAGAGATGTTTCGACTGCACTCAGCATGACGTTTCAGAAACCCTTTCTACAAAATCCGAATACGCTCTTAGTCAACCAGCACGCCGATGTAGAAGTTGAACGTATCCACCTCCAGCGTTTCGCGGGTGGCACCGGCCAGCTCCTTCATCTCCGTGAAACGGGCCGTGGGCTTGATAAATTGGTACTCGCCGCCCTTACGCCGCACCCGCACGGGCATGTCGAATTTAGGCACTTCGCTCACCCAGCGGGCCAGGGTTTTGCCATCCTCAAAGCGCACTTCGAGGATGGGCAGGCTGGCGTGGCGCAGGTACTGGTCGAATACTTTGCTGAAATCCTGGCCGCTCTCGCGGTTGAGATAGTCCATCACCTGCTGGCCGGTCACGGTCTGGTGGTAGAAGGTACTGCTGAGGCCGCGCAGAATCTGGCGCCACTTCTCGTCATTGTTCAAAATGGTGCGCAGGGTATTGAGCATGGCGCTGCCCTTGTCGTACATGTCGCCCGAGCCTTCCTTGTTCACCCCGTAGGGCCCGATGATGGGCTCGTCGTTCTGGATGTTGCGGCGCTGGCCGTGGATGTACTCCTGCCCCGCCTGCTTGCCAAACTGGCTTTCTACGAATAGCCCTTCCGAATAGCAGGTGAAACCCTCGTGCACCCACATATCGGCAATATCCTTGGTGGTAATGTTGTTACCGAACCATTCGTGTCCGCTTTCGTGAATGATGATGAAGTCCCACTTCGAGCCCCAACCGGTGTTGCTGCGGTCACGGCCGAGGTAACCGTTCTGATACTTGTTGCCGTAGGCCACGGCGCTCTGGTGCTCCATGCCCAGGTGCGGGGCATCCACGAGCTTGTAGCCGTCCTGGTACCACGGGTAGGGCCCGAACCAGCTTTCCATGCTCTTAAGCATGGGTTTCACGTTGGCGGCAAACTGGGTTTTGGCCTTGGCCACGTTCTCGGGCAGCACCCAGTAATCCAGCGTCAACAGGCCCTTCTCGCCCTGGTAGGAGTCGGAGAAATGCTGGTAGTCGCCCACGTTCAGGGCCACGTCGTAGTTGTTGATGGGGTTGCGCACGGCCCAGTCGAAGCGGGTGTAGCCATCCTTCAGCTTGGTGGTTTTGCGCAGGCGGCCATTCGATACGTCCTTCAGTCCCTGCGGCACGCTGATACTGATGAGCATGGAGTCGACCTCGTCGGCTTGCTGGTCTTTGGTGGGCCACCAGATGCTGGCGCCGGTGCCCTGGCAGGCTGTGGCCACCCAAGGCTTGCCGGCCGCATCCTGGGTGAAGACCATGCCGCCATCCCAAGGGGCCTTTTTAGCCACCGTGGGGTTGCCGGAATACTGCACCATGAACTCGTCGCGGCTGCCCTTGGCAATGGCTTTCGGGAACGTCACAAACACCGCATTGGCCTCCCGGGTGAAGGGCACGTCTTTGCCTTTGTAGCGCACCTTCTCCACCTGCAGGTTAGCAAACAGGTCGAATTGCAGCCGCGTAAAATCCTGCGTCGCGGTAAAGCGAAACAGGTTGGAACCGCTAATGAACCGCTTGGCCGGGTCCAGCCGAACATCAAGGTGGTAGTAGTTGAGGTCGTAGCAGGTGCGCAGCGGCGTGCTTAGGCTGCCGCGCAGCGAGTCGGCGCGGGTGAAGGTGGGCTTGGGTTGGAGCAGTTGGGCCTGGGCGGCGGGGCGGGCAGCGCCCAGCAGCAGGGCGGGCAGCGCGAGAGTCAGGAGTTTCATCGGCCGCAAAGATGGGCCAACCGGCCGTTGGCTGCGTGAAGCCGCGACCAAACGCCAAAAGGCCGGAGCTACTGCCCCGGCCTTCGGCGGTGTGATGTGTGCGCATCAGGATTGCGGAACCGGTGTAGAGACGCAACACTTCGCGTCTCGTCGTTGAACGATGAATTGAACGACAATGTGAGCGCGGCCCGGTTTCGTTTGGTGAGTAAACTTGCCCGGTGCCGTGCTCACGTCGTCGTTCAACGATGAGACGCAATTATGCGTCTCTACGCCCCTACCAGCAGCTGCTCTTCGTGCTGGCTCAGGTCGAGGCCCTGCAATTCCTCTTCCTCGCTCACGCGCAGCGGGGTCAGCAGGTCGGTGATTTTGAGCAGTGCAAACGAGGCCACGAACACGAAGGCCGACACCACTACCAGACTCAGCAGGTGCTTCAAGAATAGCTCGGTGCCGCCGTAGGCCAGGCCGTCGGTGGCGGCCGCATTCACAGCCTTGCTGGCGAAGATGCCCGTCATAATCAGGCCCACCATCCCGCCGATGCCGTGGCAGGGAAACACGTCGAGCGTATCATCAAGGCGCGATTTGGAGCGCAGGTGCGCAAAGAAGTTGCTCGTGATGCCGGCAATCACGCCGATGAAGATGCTCACCGGCACCGTCACGTAGCCCGAAGCGGGCGTTACGGCCACCAGGCCCACCACCGCGCCAATGCAGAAGCCCAGCGCCGAGAGCTTTTTGCCCCGCGCCACATCGAACAGCACCCAGGCCACGCCGGCCGCCGAAGCGGCCACGTTGGTCGTCGCAAAAGCACTTACGGCCAGCGCATTGGCCGCCGTGGCCGAGCCTGCGTTGAAGCCGAACCAGCCAAACCACAGCAGCCCCGTGCCCAGCAGCACAAACGGAATGTTAGCCGGCGGCAGCACCTCGGCCGAGCCGTGCGACTTGCGCGGCTTCAGGTACAGGGCCGAGGCCAGCGCGGCCCAGCCGGCCGACATGTGCACCACGGTACCGCCCGCAAAATCGAGCACGCCCAGCTTGAACAGGAAGCCGTCGGGGTGCCACACCCAGTGTGCCAGCGGCGCATACACCACCAGGCTGAACAGCACGATAAAGAGGATGTAGGACTTGAAGTTGATGCGCTCGGCAATGGAGCCCGTGATGAGTGCCGGCGTGATGATGGCGAACTTCATCTGGAAAAATGCGAACAGCATCAGCGGAATGGTGGGCGCCAGCGACCACGGCTTGCCATCGAGCACGTTGCGGAACAGGAAGAACGTGCGCGGGTCGCCAATAAACCCGCCGATGGAATCGCCAAACGACAGTGAGAAGCCCACCACCACCCACAGCAGGCTGATGATGCCCATGGCCACGAAGCTCTGCAGCATGGTCGAAATCACGTTTTTCGAGTTCACCATGCCGCCGTAGAAGAAGGCCAGGCCGGGCGTCATCAGTAGCACTAGGGCGGTGGCACACAGCATCCAGGCCGTATCGCCGGAGTTGATGCCGTCGGTAACGATGGTGGCGGGCAGCGCCGGGCGCATGGCGGCCAGCAGGCCCAGCGCCAGCAGCAGGATTAGCGGCACGTAGTTCGGTTTTTGCGTCGGGGTTGTTTGCATCGGTATTAAAGGTTAGAAAGTGAATGAAGCAGTACTAAATGCGGCACCGGCTACCAGTCGGCCGCGCGCGAAATCGGGGGCAACGGCGGCTTGGGCACGGCCAGCATGGCGGTTTTCAGCTCGCCGGCCAGGGCGGCCACGGTGGTGGCCGTGTCGTGGCGGTGGGCTTCCCAGAGCTTTTGCCAGCCGGGGGCCGTGGCGTCTTCCAAGGGTTTGGTTTTGCCGGTGGGCTGCAGGTGGGCGCTGCGGTCGTCCTGGTAGTAGGCGAAGGTGAAATCGGTGAACTGCGTGCGGTAGCGGCCATTTCTCACCTCCACCACAAGGCGGTAGCGCACCTTGCCGTGCAGGCGCTTGGTCACGTAGCCGTGGTCGTACATGCCGAACGCGTGGCTGGCCACCAGCCGCCTAGCCGCCGAGTCGGCCTCGGCCACCTCGTAGCCACGCCG